>CAMNCH010000020.1 GCA_946534145.1 uncultured Lachnospiraceae bacterium | reverse complement strand
TATGGCGACATATTCAACAAAGAATATATAGACAAGCTTATCCCGGGCGAATATGCAGAGTTAAAAGAAGCAATATACAAGCGCTTCGATGAGTTTTCTTCTTTGTCTAAGGACCGTGAGTCTTACGGTCTTGTTCATTTTGACTTCAGCGACGGCAACTATCATATAGATATGCGTACCGGTGATATTACCGTATTTGACTTTGATAACTGCATTTATTGCTGGTACATGTATGATCTTGCAAATCTCTGGATTCATGGTGAGGGCTGGTGCAGGAATGAAAAGAATCCTGTTAAACGTATGAATTACATGCAGCATTATTTTGAAACCATTCTGGAGGGCTACAGAAGCGAGACGAAAATAGATGATGATCTTCTTAACAGGCTTCCGCTTTTCATAGACATGGTTTTGATAGAAAACATTGTTGATGAGTTCGAGTGTGCCGCCAGAGAGGGCGAGGAACTTGACTACGAAGAAATAGAGAATGCGGCGGGGTGCCTGATACAGGAAATACCTTTCGTAGGAATAGGTGCCGACTGAAAAACATCATAGAATCGATAATTTAGGGCTGTCAAACTCTTTTGACAGCCCTCTTTTTGCCTGAAATACGCCTTTGTCAAAGACCTTTGACAGACAAAACTCCGTAAATGTATTAGGGTTAAACCAACAAAGGGCAAGACCCGAACACAAAGGAGAGTACAAAATGGACAGAGCATTTTTCTTTTTACAACTTTTAGGATCGGCTATTCTTTCATACATGGTATCCACAGCGGTACATGAGTGGGGACATGTGATAAGCGGTCTCGCACAGGGCTGGAAACTGTTGTTAATCACAACCGGACCTTTTAAGCTTTACAGAAACGATTTAAATGACAAAGTAAGATTCGGTATTGAAAAGAATCCTTTATACTGGTGCGGCGTAGGCGGAACCGTTCCCACCAAAAAAGAAGATGCAAAAATAGAAACTTTCGCAAAAATCTTAATAGCGGGCCCCATAGCATCCATCATTTTGGGCCTTGCGGCAGGAATTACACTGATTTGGTACAGACCTTTCTTTTTAATCTTCCTCGCACCCGTAGCTTTGGGCATGGGCATTGCTTGTCTGATACCGGGCATGAAGACAGGGATTCTTTATAACGACGGCAGCAGACATATGCGTATCAAGAAGGGCGGACAGACGTATCTTGAAGAAAAAGCAGTGTTTGATACAACGATGCAGACTTCTTTTGGCAAGAAAGCTGCTTGCACGGAAGAAGGCATAAAGGCGCTGACCGTTTCCAAGGATGCAGAATTCAGATACATGGGTCACTATTATGCATATCTTAACGCCAAAGAAGAAAACAACGAGAAAGTTATGTCCGATGAATTATCTCAAATGGATGAACTTAAAAACAAAGTTCCCAAAGCAATAATAGATATGTGCGCCGAACTGTGAGGTCGGGCTTTTCAAATAGGAAAAAATATGCCAAAATAGGTCTTGTGAAGAAATAATCAGACAACGGGGAAAGATTATGGAACTTGGTACACAGATAAAGAAATACAGAACCGAAGCAGGTCTTTCGCAGGAAGAATTCGCGGACAAAGTCTACGTATCAAGGCAGACCGTCTCGAACTGGGAGACGGGCAAAAGCTATCCCGATATCAACAGTCTGGTGTTAATGAGCGAGACCTTTGGCATTTCCGTGGACACACTTTTGAAGGGAGATGCTGAGGTGATAAAAGAGATTATCAACAAAGAAGATCAAAAGGATTTTGACAAACTGGGCAAGCTCTATGGAGTGCTGCTGTTGCTGGTGGTACTGACACCGGTCCCTCTCGCAAGATTCCTGCGCTTTTACGGAGTGGCCCTCTGGGTATGCCTCGCCGCCGTTTCTATAGCGGTGGCCTTTATGGTTGAGAAAAAGAAACAGACCCTCAACATTGCCACCTACAGGGAAATCGTAAGTTTCCTCGAAGGGAAGCGCCTTGACGAAATTGAGGCCGCAAGGGAAGAGGGAAAGCGTCCGTACCAGAAGATAGTCATTGTGGCGGCATTTGCCCTGATAGCCCTTACGGTGGAAGTGTTAATGATGATTTTCTTTGTAAAATAAAGATTTGCGGAGGCAATATGAAAAAGACTATTCTCTCAAAAATATGTGTGACTGTATTGGCAAGCGCATGCTTTCTTTTGCAGGGATGTTCCGACGAGAAGCCTGCCGAGTGGGTGGACCTGAGCTCTGTGGTAAGTGTATCAAGCGTGGCTCAGGCGGAAAGAATCGATACATCTGAGTCAAAAGAAGACTCTGCGGAAGCCTCGACAGAAGAACCGGCAGAGGAGCCTGAAGTTAAGGACGAGCGCCCGGAAGGAGTATTCCTGCGCCTGGTACAGAGAGAAAGCGCCAATCCTGTTACCATAGATTTCTATGAAGATGGTTCCTGCGTTTACTATGACAAGGACAACGCAGACATGAATATTCTGTGCGACTGGACCTATTCGGACGGCAGAGTGGCCTTTGCGCGTGAAGGAAAAGAACTTCAGGTAAATGAACTGAAACTTGAGGAGGAAGGCTTTTCTTTTGTATCATACGGCTCAAGCGGTTTTGAGGTGGGCGAAGTTGAGGATAAGGCTTTCTTTGCCGACAGTGAAAAGAACATAACCGCTGAAGAATTTGATGAGTATCAGCAGAAGCTGGGAGGTGCACCTTTCCATGCAAGATTCCCGAGCCGGTATGCAAAATATGACGATATTTTCCTGGGAGACTGGAAGGATGCAAGCGGAATGTTTACCGTAAAAATCTCTAAGGCATCCGCAGAAGTTGGTGGCTACACTTTCAAGGTTAACGATAGTCTGGGCAACGAGCTCGGAAGCGGTGACGCTTATTTGTCCGACGGCGGTCTCAGGATGCAACAGGGTGACAAATCCCTGGAAGGAGTTGAGTGTTATGTGTCCAAGAACGATACAGGCATAACCGTCACACTCGACAGTGCCGCCCTTGCCAATTACGGAATTCCCGCAGGCGATAAATACGATATTTATCTTACAAGGTAGGTTTACACTTGAGACGCTATAAAAACTATATCTTTGACCTGTATGGCACACTGATAGACATTCACACTGATGAAAATCAGATGTCTCTGTGGGAGACCCTCGCCACCTTTTATTCGCACTATGGTGTGGATTACAGGCCGGGGGAACTCAGGGGTGCTTACAAGCGCACGGTCAAGGACGAAGAGAAGCAATTAAAGAACAAGGCCATAGACTATCCCGAGATTAATCTTGAGACGGTCTTTATCCGCCTGTTAAAAGAAGGACCAAAGGGTCATCCCACCACCCGTCTGGTGCAGGATGACAAAGAATGGGCGTGTGCCGTAGCCAATATTTTCCGAATAGAAAGCTACAAGAAGATTAAGGTGTACAAAAACGCCGAGCGTGTTCTTTCTTCGCTTAAAGTACGAGGCTCCAAACTTTATCTTTTATCCAATGCCCAGCGTTCTTTTTCCGTTCCGGAGCTTGAGGTGACGGGACTTGCGCGTTTTTTTGAGGCTACCTACATTTCTTCGGACGCAGGTATAAAGAAGCCTGACCCGCAATTCCTTGAAATGCTTCTTTCGGCGGAAGGACTCGACAGAAGCGAATGTTTGATGGTGGGTAACGACCTCGACAGTGATATGAAGATTGCGGGAGAGTGTGGGATGGACGGTATTCTGGTTAACACATTTCCCTATTCCGCAGCCGAATTACAGAAAAAGAATGTCTACAATTTCCCCGTAATAAGGGATTTAAAAGAACTTTTGTAACTTAAAGGGAGGTTACATATGAACGAAAACGTAGCAAAAAGAAACAGACTGCTGGCTGAAAAGGTCATAAAGGGCCTTGAGTCTCGCAACATGAAGGGTTACTATGCGGAGTCCAAAGAAGAAGCCCTCAAAAAGGCTTTGGAGCTGATACCCGAGGGCAGCAGCATTACCATGGGCGGAGCCATGAGTGCCCATGAAATCGGCCTTGTGGAGGCCGTTAAGAAGGGTAACTACAACTTTATCGACAGAGATGAGGCCAAGACTCCCGAGGAGAAGCGTGCGGTTATGCTGAAGGGCTATGATGCCGACTTCTTTCTCGCAAGTGTCAATGCCATGACGGACGACGGTGTATTGGTTAACATCGACGGTAATTCCAACAGGGTATCCATGATAGCTCAGGGACCCAAGAAAGTTTTATTTATCGTGGGTATGAATAAGGTATGCGACGATATAGACGGCGCCATGAAGCGTGCCAGAAACGTTGCGGCTCCCATCAATGCCCAGAGATTCGGACTTTCCACTCCCTGCTCAAAGAGCGGCACCTGCTTTAACTGCAAATCCCCGGATACTATCTGCTGTCAGTTCTTAATCACAAGATTTTCAAGACACGAGGGCAGAATTCACGTAATACTGGTTAACGACAATTTAGGATTTTAACTGCGGCGGGGCTGTTAGCAGCCCCGTTTACTATGCGGTGATATACTAAAGAAAAAAGGTAGGAACAATGAAACCTGTCAACATTTACACACTTACCAGAATATCGGACAGCAAAAATCTGGAGCGGCTCGAACGTCAGATGTCGGGTCGCGGCAGTTTTTTGAAGATTAAGGAGTGGGAGACCAAGGGCCTTAAGCGCTTTTCGGAGAAACTCGAAGAATATATGGTGGATGCCTGGGACCTTGAGTTTTTCTATTCTTTTACCATGCCCAAACTGGGCAAGGAGTTCGATTTATTAAGGGTGGACGAGGAATCGGTGGTAAATGTTGAGCTAAAAAGCGGTAACGTTACCGATGAGGCTATTCAGAAGCAGCTGGCCCAGAACCGTTACTACCTTGCGACTCTTGGGAAAAATATGTATTTCTACACGTACTTAAGCGAAGAGGACAGGCTCATGCGCTTAAGTAACAGCGGGCATCTGGTGGAGAGCACATGGGATGAGCTTGCAACGGTACTGGCGCGGCAGACCGACTGCTACAGAGGGGATATCGAGGATTTGTTCAAGGAGGACAAATACCTTATTTCGCCTCTGACTGACCCGGGCAGATTCTTAAGACAGGAGTATTTCCTTACTTTCCAGCAGAAGGACATCAAGAAGACCATCTTACGCAACATGGACAAAGAAGGCATGCTGGTGCAGGGTTTCACCGGACTTCCGGGTACGGGTAAAACCATTCTTTTGTACGATATAGCCATGGAACTTTCCAAGTGGGAGCGTGTATGCGTATTTCACTTTGGCTCCCATGCGCGTGAGCTTGAGGAGCTGGATGAGCGCCTTAAGCGCATAGATTTTTATTACTGCGAGGCAGGCAGCAGAATTGACGTAAACGGTGATTATTACGCAATACTGGTGGACGAGGGTCACAGAATAGACAAAGAAGCCCTGCAGCAGATAAGAGACCTTTCCATCAGGTGGAAGGCACCCATCATCTTTTCCTACGACAGTGAAGAAGCGGTGGCGCCGGAGGAGCGTGACGGGTACGGCGCGGCTCTTATAGAGAGCATTCCGGGCTTTGTGAAGTTTAACCTTACCAACAGAATCCGTCTCAACACCGAACTTTCTGCCTTTATACGCTGCGTCATGCGTGTGACCGGCAATCACAGGCGGGAGTATCCTTCGGTAATGGTGGCCTACGCTTCCGATGCCGACGAGGCGAAAAAGATTGTTTCGAACTTCCAGAAAGAAGATTACATCTACATCTACGACAAAACCGTTAACCCTATTAACGCAACCGACGGCGAAGATGCCATTGAGGCGGGTCGGGCCACCTGCAAGGAGTTTGACAATGTGCTGATGCTCATGGATGATTCTTTTGTCTATACTCCCGACGGATACTTAAGAGCCGTAACGGAAGGGGACGACAGAGATTTCAGAGTCAAGAACATCTTCCACGGACTCAGTCGTGCCAAAGAAAAAGTGGCGCTGGTGGTAATTAACAACGAGCAGGTGTTTGATGTGCTGTTGTCCATACTGCAGAAATAATTATATCGATTGTGAAGGCGGAGCGAAGACTCCGCTTTCTTTATGCACCGGCACAAAAACCATACTGACAGTATAAAAAGGAATATACTAACAGTATTGACAGTATCTTCTCTTACCCACTACAATCTGTATAATAGAATCATAAGAAACGAAAGGAGCCGCAGAATGGAACTGTCACTGGCCGAAAACATCAGAAGTTTCAGAAAAGAAAGAAAGCTTACTCAGGAGCAGCTGGCCGAGGTACTCGGCGTCACCACGGGAGCGGTATATAAGTGGGAGTCGGGGCTTTCTGTTCCGGAGTTAAACCTTATAGTTGATATGGCGGATTTCTTTGACACTTCGGTGGATGTTCTTCTGGGCTACAAGATGAGGGACAACCGTCTTGAAGCGGTGGAGTTAAGGCTCTTTAAATATATCAAGGAAAAGAATGCGGAGGCACTCCCTGAAGCGGAAAAACTGTTAAAAAAGTACCCCAACACTTTTGACGTTGTATACGGCGCAGCGCAGGTTTATCTGTTTTTTGCCTCCGTAAACGGTAATGCCGAAGCGACGGACCGTTCCCTTGAACTCTTCAACCGGGCTCTTTCGCTTCTTCCGCAGAACAAAGATCCAAGGATTAACGAGGCCACGCTCTATGGTCTTATAGCTTCCGCATATGCCTTTAAAGGGGACAAAGAAAAAGCGGTGGAGCTTATGAAAAAATACAATGCAGACGGTATCTACAGCGCAGACATCGGAACGACTCTGGCGGTAGAGTTAAATCGCCCGAAGGAGGCGGAGGAGTACCTGGCATCGGTTTTTCTTCACAGCTTCGGAAAAACTTTAACCCTGGTGGCGGGCTACGGAACGGTTTTTTTGGACAAAAAAGATTATGCCTCAGCATTAAAAATAGTGGACTGGGGAATCAATCTTACAAAGGACATTAAGAACCAGGAGACGACTGATTTTTGCGACAAAGCTTTTTCAAGCATTTACGTCATAAAGGCTTATGCTGAACTTATGCTAAAGAAGCGTGATGCTGCCAAAGAATCATTGAAGAAAGCGGTTGAGCATGCCCGTTCTTTTGACGAAAATCCAAACTATTCGCTTAAAGGTTTTAAGATAAAGCTGGAAAAGGCAGACATAGGAATCAACGACGGCTTTGGCATAACAGCGTGGGATTCACTTGAAAAAGCCATGAAACTCGTGAATAACAAGGAACTTTCTGATATACTGAAAACATTAGAATAAAGGTGGTTATGGGTAATATGGAAAAAACAAAGTATAAGCCTTCCTACGTGGTGGGAAGACTGGTTAAATTTGTGCATAAAAACAGCAAGGCACAATTTTACCGAATGATTTTCACGGCTCTGTTCATGGCCGTACAGCCTTTCATTGACGTTAT
This sequence comes from uncultured Lachnospiraceae bacterium, assembly GCA_946534145.1. Classification (GTDB taxonomy): domain Bacteria; phylum Bacillota; class Clostridia; order Lachnospirales; family Lachnospiraceae; genus UBA1258. Next base: position 21,477 of record CAMNCH010000020.1, on the reverse strand, counting down.
TCTTCCGAAACTTGCAATCGGTACCCTTGAGCGTCACGGTGCAAACGCAACCCTTCCGCTTGTGAAGGTTATGGCGATTTACTTCGTATGCGCCGGATTTGTGGCATTCATGACGGTGTACTTAACTCAGGTGACGGATGCGGAGAATATGCGTCTTCGTATGAATTTCCTTGCGGATTTGTCCCGCAAGATTCAGCGGATGGATTACAAGAACATAGAGGATGCTTCCTTCTGGCAGAAAAATCAGCGTGCCATGGAGGCGGGTTCAAGCAACAACAACGGTATCGAGAGTGTACTAAGCAACATGTACAAGGTACCTGCGTACCTCATCACTCTTATCGCTATGGCGGTGGTGGCATTCACCTTGAGCCCTGTTGTGCTGATAGCAATTATCCTTCACTGCGTAACCCTTATGTGGGTATCGGGTATGACTCACAAGTACGAGTACTCCCTCAAAGAAGAGCGCAGCAAAGCTTCCCGCAGAATGTCTTATTTTAACAAGACCACTCATGATTTTTCTTTTGGTAAGGACATTCGAATCTTTAACTTCAGAGAAAGAATCATAGCCAATTACAAGAAAGAAATCGACGCTTTCACGGGAGTTCTCAAAATGATTGAGAACAGGCGCTTTGCCCTGGGACTTCTGGGAATAGCTACACTCATCATTACAAACGTTGCCATGTACGGAACCCTTATTTACAAGGCTTTCAATGGTATGCCCGTCAGCGATTATACCATGTATGTTGCGCTTATTATGGGCATGATACAGTACATGCTTATGTTCGGAAATACGGTAATGAGTGTCAGAAATGAGGGCGAGTACGTCAACGATTTCTTTAAACTCATGGATGAAAACCTCTTAACGGAAGGTGACAAAGAACCTGTTATCAACGATTCCGTGGAGATAGTCCTCGATCATGTGACCTTCAGATATCCGGGCACGGATGTGGATATTTACAAGGATTTTTCTTTTACCATTCACAAGGGCGAACGTCTGGCTATCGTGGGCGTCAACGGAGCGGGCAAGTCTACGCTGGTTAAGCTTATCTGCGGCCTGTATGAGCCCAACGAGGGTCACATTTACATTAACGGAATCGACATACGGGAGTGGAAAAAGAAGGACTTATACGCCCTCTACTCCACGGTATTCCAGGACTTTAACATTCTGGCATTTACCCTTCGCGAAAATGTTACCTGCAGTCGCGGCGAGGCGGATGATGCGAGAGTAACGGAAGCTCTAGAGCGTGTGGGTCTCGGCAAGAAGCTTGAGAGCCTTGAGCGGGGACTCGACCAGATGATGCTTAAGGTTGTGGACGAGACCGGAACCGATTTCTCCGGCGGTGAGCGCCAGAAGCTTGCCATCGCAAGAGCTCTTTACAAGAATGCGCCCATGGTTATCATGGACGAGCCTACGGCGGCTTTGGATGCGCTTGCAGAGGCGGAGATTTACGAAAATTTCAGCACACTTGTACAAGGCAAGACGGCCATTTATATTTCCCACAGACTTGCCAGCACGATTTTCTGCGACAAGATTGCTTTATTTGACAAAGACGGTGTCAAAGAATACGGCACCCACGAAGAACTAATGGCCAAGAAAAGCCTTTACTACGACATGTTCGTAATACAGGGCAAATACTATCAGGAAGGAGCACAGGCATGAAAAAACTGATTCACTTTATGAAGCTTGCGTGGAGCGTGTCGCCCATGTACATTCTCGCCCTTGTGTTTAAATCCCTGATGGGTGGCGCCAAAATGATTTTAAACGTGGTACTTCCCAAACTGTTGATTGATGAAATTTTGGGGGCGAAGCGTCCCGATATGCTGATTTTCTTTGGCAGTCTTATAGTGCTTAACAACGTACTTATGAAGCTTATTGAGAACGCTCTGGAACGCTACATGAACGTAAAAAGCAGCTACGTCAACAACACCATGCAGGAGAAAATGGGCGAAAAGATTATGAATATCGAGTATTCCTATCTTGAAGACCCTTACTATCTTGACTTAAAAGAAAGAGCCTGCTTCGCAATTTCCAACCAGAGCGCCATTTCGCAGGTTATAAATTATGTATCCCAGACCCTTACTTCTGTGTTTACACTGGTGGGACTTCTGACTATCATGTTAACACTTGGGCCGGTGCTCATAATCCTGATGGTGGCGGCGACGCTTCTTTCACTGCTTGCATATTCTTTTTCCACCAAAAAGATTACGGGACTTATGCAGCAGATAATACCTATCAACAGAAGATACAATTATTACTTTAACCTCGGTATGGATGCTCAGGCGCAAAAGGAAATCCGTCTTTACGACCTTGAGCCTGTTATTACCGATACGGTGCTTAAGGAAAACAGGAATTCCTGCGACCTTTACACCAATGCCATGAAGAGCCTCGGAAAATCTCTGGGTCTTATGCAGGTTATAGCGGTTTGCGCGGCGGCGCTTTCGTATCTGTATGTGGGCATCAGAACCTTTTCCGACAGATTCGGCAAGATGCTTTCCATCGGTTCCCTGACCATGTATGTTACATCTGCCATTAACTTCAGCAGTTCCATGCAGGCTATGGGACAGCAGATGGTAATGATGTTCCAGACACTGTCCTATCTTGATCCTTACCTTGAGTTCATGAACATCGAGGAAGAGGTGAGAGAGACCGGCAAAGAAAAATTCGAAGGCCCCATCAACACCGTGGAGTTTAGGAATGTAACCTTTACATATCCCAAGGCTGACAAGCCTACTCTCAAGGATATTTCTTTTTCCGTTAACAGAGGACAGAAGATTTCCATCGTGGGACTTAACGGTGCGGGCAAATCAACACTCGTAAAGCTTATATGCCGTATGTACAAGGTTGACAGCGGAGAGATTTTAGTAAACGGCAAGAACATTTACGATTACGACTATCGCACTTACATGAATACGATTTCGGCGGTGTTCCAGGACTATAAGCTCTTTAACTTTACCATTGCCGAGAACGTTTCCTGCAAAGAAACCAATACTCCCGAGGACGAAGAGAAGATTTTAAGACTCATCGATGAAGTGGGTATGAAGGACAAGGTTTCGGAACTTAAGAACGGTATCAACTCACGCTTCGGCAAAGAATATGACGAAGAAGGAATAGAGATGTCCGGCGGTCAGAGCCAGAAGATAGCTATTGCCCGTGCGCTTTATAAGCCTGCGGAGATGGTTATTCTCGACGAGCCCGCAAGTGCACTTGATCCTATTGCGGAAGCTGAGATTTACGAAAAGTTTAATTCACTTGTGGAAGATAAAACTGCGATTTATATATCTCACAGGATGTCATCCTCCATTTTCTGTGATAAGATACTTATTATCGACGGCGGAACGGTGGCTGATTTCGATACTCATGAGAATCTCATGAAGAAGACGGACAGCCTGTATTATAAGCTCTTTATGGCTCAGGCCGAGAATTATAAGCTGGCTTAGATTAGGAGATATGACAATGGTTTCTTTTGCAAGTGACTACATTGCGGGTGCTCATCCCAAGGTATTACAGAGACTGGTGGAGACCAATCATGAGAATCTTTCGGGCTACGGCACCGATGAATACTGTGCATCTGCGGCACGGAAGATTAAGAAGGCCTGCGGACTGGGGGACGATGCAGATGTGTTCTTTATATCAGGCGGAACACAGACCAATCAGGTGGTTATCAGCACAATGCTCAAGGATTACGAGGGTGTTATCTGTGCCGATACCGGCCATATCAATGCCCATGAAGCGGGTGCCATAGAGTACTTTGGAGTGAAGGCTCTGCCCCTTAAGGGAACGGCCGGCAAGATTACGGCTGTGGCTGTGGATGAATACTGCAGGACTTTCTACGGCGATGACAATCACGAGCACATGGTATTCCCGGGAATGGTGTATATTTCTTTGCCCACGGAATACGGTACGATTTATTCAAAAAAAGAACTTACGGATTTATATGAAGTGTGCCATAAGCATGATATGGCCCTTTTTATAGACGGTGCGAGGTTGGCTTACGGACTTCAGAGCAAGTCTTCGGACCTGACACTTAAGGATGTGGCTGCACTTTGCGATGTTTTCTATATCGGCGGTACCAAGTGCGGAGCTCTTTGCGGCGAAGCTGTGGTGTTTACCAAGGGCAACTGTCCCAAGCATTTCGTGAATCTTATTAAGAAGCGCGGCGCACTTTTAGCCAAAGGACGTTTGATGGGAGTTCAGTTTGACGCTCTTTTCACCGACGGATTGTACGAAGAAATCGGAAGATATGCCATAGATATGGCTGAAAGACTTAAGAAGATTTTTGCGGACAAGGGCTACAGATTTTTCCTTGATTCCCCTACCAATCAGCAGTTTGTGATTTTGGATAACAGCAAGTTAAAAGAACTTGAGAAGAAGGTTTCTTTCGGCTTCTGGGAGAAATACAGCGATACGGAGACCGTAGTGAGATTCGCCACAAGCTGGTCCACGACGGAGGAGGACTTAAAGTTTCTTGAGAGTTTGTTGTAAAGTGTGATATACTTTTGAAAGTGAGATGCCATGAAATGCTGTTTCATGGCATAACTTTTGTAAAAAGAAAGCGGGTAAAGAATGAATTCAAGGGTTAGCAAGGCAGCAGCATATTTAGGGCTTTTAATTCTTTCCGTTATGGTGTTTTGCTATTGGGCGTCCAAAAAGGAAGTCTGGTTCTGCGACGAAATATATACATATGAATCCGCCAACGGAATTGAGGAGCAGTGGCCGGACCAAAAGCCTGATGTGTGGATGTCGGGAAGCGATGTGACCGGTTACCTTGCTGCCGACGGTCCCGGGCTTAGATTCAAGGCTATAAGCGATGTTTTGTACGGAGACCATGTTCCGCTTTACTTCTGGATTTTCAGGACGGTTTCTCTTTTGTTTTTTAAGGGAAGCGCATCTGTGTGGATAGGACTCAGCATTAATCTGTTCTTTTTCATCCTTGGTGTGACCTGCTGTTATTTCTTTGTGCGCAGGTATATAGGAGACATACCCGCAGCCGCTTTGACTTTCTTCGTCGCGGTGCTTTCGCGGGTCGGAGCCTGCCAATATACGGTGTTACGCATGTATATGATGATGCTTGCGGCCGAGATATTGCTGCTCATATTGGGAATCAGAATTGTTAACAGAGAAAAGTGTTCACGCATAACCGTTTTGGATTTTGTACTTCTGTACTTCGTTACCCTTGCGGGTCTTATGACTCATTATGATTTCTGGATTTTTTACGGATTCAGCGCGGCTTTTTGCTGTCTGTTTCTTTTGATAAAGGCTTTAAAGCAGTGGAAGACCCTGCATGGAAAGGCATTGTGGTCATATGAGGCTAAGCTGGTGTATGTCTGGTGCATTACGTTTGCCGCTGCGATTCTTACTTTGGACAGACTTTTCCCTTACTGGAAGTGGAACCTTCACAAAGGAAAAGGAGATTCGGCACTTTCTTCACTGATGGTGTTGTCACGGGAAAAATTTGACAATGTTCTGTGGGGATTCAGACGTCTGATTGCGGTGCTGTTTGGGGAGAGAGCCCCTTTCCTGCCGACGGTTGTTTCTTTTTACGTTGTGATAGCAGTGGCATTGGTGGTGTTAAAACGCAAGGAACGGCTAAAAGAGGCAACGGCCGTTGTCATCACCATGCTGGTCTCCGTAGCTTACAGGCTTGTGGTCTGCTACACTCTGCCGGATGCAAGAGAAGAAAGATATCTGTGGTGCGGTATCACGTTTGAAGCGCTGTGCTTTGGGTATTCAGTTATAGTTTTAATTCAGACTTTTGTGAAGGCCAAGGCATTAAGATGGGTAATCGGATGCGTTTTATTCATCGGTATCGGAGTCTTAAATACTGTGAATTTTAACAAGGGCATTAATATCAGTTATCTGTGCTACCCGGAGAAAAATATTCCGGCACTTGAGGCCCATGCGGACGTGCCGTGGCTGATATTCGGACCGAAATGCGGAGTGTATTCGTATTATGACTGGACTATTCCGCAAGAATTGTGTTTTGTTACGGAAGAAGAGACAAAAGAAGATGAGCAGGCAGTCGGGTACTTAAAGGACAAAGAATCCTTTATTCTGTACGTTAACGAAGGCCTGCTGGATGAAGCGGTTGAATTTATTAATCGTGTCAACAATACCGAATGCTCTGCGGAGTATCTTACACAGAGCACCAATTTAAAAGTATATGTGGTCAAGTAATTACGGTGCTCAAGGAGCCTTTCTATAGGCGGCCGGAGTTTTGCGGAAGTATTTTTTGAAAGCATTGGTGAAATGCTCGGGGGATGAGAATCCAAGTTCCTCGGAGATTTCGCCGATGCTTTTTTGTGTGCCTTTCAAAAGAAGGAGGGCAGCAGACATGCGCGCTTCCGCTTTCTTTTGGGAAAAGGTCATGTTGTAGTGCTTGTTAAGCAGGCGCTCGGTCTGGCGCGGTCCGAGATTGACGCGCTTGGCAAGCTCAGACAGTGTCAGGTCTTTGTAGTCGTAGAGGAAAGCCTCCTCGATGGTTAAGTAGGTCATGTCGGCGGGGCTGTTTTGTGCGGTTTTATCAGCCTTGGGTGCAGTTTTGCCGTAGAGCCTTGTGACCGTAACCAGAAACTCCTGAATGAGGGCTTTGAGCATTAACTCGTGGCCGAAGGACTTGCGTTTGAGCTCGGTAAAAATGCGCTCCATAATGCGCTCCAGATCTTCGGAGGTATCCTTGCTGTCGCAGATAAAGAAAGGTGTGTCGAGGAAAGCCTTCATGGGATTGTCTCTGTGAATGGCCTCAAGCCCATCGGTCTGCAGATAAATGCCGTACTCCACCATGGGGGCATCCTGGTCGGAAATCTGCTCATGAAATACTTCGGGCCCCGTCACATAAAAAGTCCTGGGCTCAATCCTGTACGTAACATCGTCCGCTATAAGCGTTCCGCTTCCGCTCTTTATGTAATGCAGCTCATAGCTGTTCTTGCTGTGGCTGTGTCCCGGAAAGGGAGTCAGGATTGTTTCTTCGCTGATGCTTAATATCGTAAATTCAATGTTGGAAAGTTCGAAGGATATTCTTAAATCTCTGTATTTCATAGGCTTACCTCTCCGTGTCACCCCAATTATACCACAAAACTGTAAAAACACGACACTATTTTGGCGCAATGGACATTCTGCGACATTGTTTAGCATATATTTTACCTTTACTCTATAAGTAAAGAATGGGACGCCAAAATGGTCGCACGGAAGGGTTGGGCTTTGGACCTTACCACAGCGATAAGGAATCATGAACCTGTGTTTTAGGTTCATGATGAAATTGCTTTAGCTTTAAAAAGCAATTTCATGCGGAGCATTCCGCACACATTTTGGTATTTCACAAAATGTGTGTAGTAGTGGCCGCCAATAGCTACTTTTAGGTCCGCTACGTGAGGACCAGAGCGGGAGCGTGTCCAAAGAACAACCCTTCCGGGTGACCATTGTATGTGGTGGTTTAGATAACCTTACGGGTTGAGAATATGCTAAATAACAGGTGGAAAGTAATGATAGTTAAAGGTACGTATTTTCAGAATGATGCGGAGAAGCCGCTTGTGTACGGAGATGTGGAGATAAAGAATGTGAAGCGGCAGAGGCTTAAGGGGGAGCCCCTTAAGGATGGGGTGCTGTGTGAGCCGGTAATGGTGGGCTTTTGCGGTACCGACAATGAGTTTTTGAATATGAGTTATAAGGGCGAGATGGGGCCGAAGTTCCCGGAAGGGGAGAAGCGCCTTATAAACGGCCATGAGGGTATTGTGTGGGTGCCTTCGGAGAACAGGTTTGCCATTGTGTTAATACGCGGCGGCAATTCCGTGGACCCTACGAGATATACGGAAGATGAGACCTATTTTGAGTATGGGTGCGATAAAGCGGACGGCCTGTTTGCGGACAAACAGTATTTTAATCCGGACATGCTTTTGCCTATTCCGGACGGATTTGTGAAGGATGGGAAGTTGCCGCTTTCTTTTGCCAAGAAGATGGTGTTCCCGGACCCTTACGCGTGCATGCTGTTTCAGCTTGAGAGGATGGAGGATATGGGAAGTGCCCATAACTTCAGACGTACCATGAGAGAGCATAAGTGCGACGAGGCGAAGGCACGTGAGATTGCCAAAGAAGAAATTTTCGACAGAACGGTAATCTTCGGCCTGGGTACCACGGGTATGTTTATAGGAGATCTTATTTCCAAGAAGTATAAGAATGCGAAGATTCTTTTTGTGGCAAGAAGTCCCAGAGAGTCCAAAAAGGTGCAGTTTTCGCTTAAGAATTCAAGGGCTGAGTACCTTCAGAATACTTATGAGACTGAAGAGGAGCTGGCTAAGGCTATTGTCGGGAAGCTGGGCGGCAGGGCTACGACCTTTATCGGGGTGAGCGGATCCAATGTGGAGCACAGGGTGGCTTTTGAGCACAAGGTGCTTGGCTGCAACGGGCTTTATAACAGTTTTTCTTTGGGCCCGAAGATTTCTTTTGATACCATGCCTTTCGGATTTGAGAATCATCTGATAATTGCGTCCATTAATTTCAGACAGGACCATATGGAGGAGGCGATTAAGCTTCTTTCCACCAGTAATTACGATGAAATTGTGGAGCTTATCGACAGGGATGAGTTTGGGGCGGACCCCATTAAAGCGTACAAAGAAAAAATATATTCCAAGAACGCGCCCATGAAGACGGCGGTTATCTGGAACAAGAATTATATTGATTGCGAGGCGTAAGATGAAGACGGTATTTATTGATGAACCTTTTAAAATTGAGGTGCGTGATACTGAGAAGCCTGTTGCGGGCGAGGGCGAGGCACTTTTGGAGGTGCTTTACTGCGGTATCTGCGGTGCGGATGTGGCAAGCTTTACGGGCAATCAGCCTTTTACCACTTATCCGAGGATTCCCGGACATGAGTTCAGCGCAAGAATTGTGGAGATTCCCGAGAACAGCAGAGGACTTAAGGCGGGGGATGTGATTACCTGCAACCCGTATTTTAACTGCGGTGAGTGCTATTCCTGTAAGAGGGGCTTCGTTAACTGCTGTACCGACAACCAGACCATGGGTGTGCAGAGAGACGGAAGCTTCAGAGAATATATCACCATGCCGATAGAGAGAATCTACGAAGGCAAGGGCCTTTCAGCCAAAGAACTTGCGCTTGTGGAGCCCTTCACCATCGGCTGGCATGCACTTCACAGAGTAAAGATTAAGCCTACGGATAAGGTTTTGGTGGTAGGTGCGGGCCCAATAGGACTTTTTGCCACAATTTCCGCAGTTGCTCAGGGAGCAGAGGTTTACGTTGCGGATGTTTTGGACGGAAGACTGGAGAAGGCTGTAAAGTTTGGAGCCAAGGGCACCATCAATTCTTCGAAGGTTGATATAGTCGGGGAATCCATGAAGATTACGGGAGGAAACGGTTTTGACGTGTGCGTTGAGGCATGCGGAAGCTCCGTGACTTTCTTAAACTGTATAGATTGTGCTGCTTTTGCGGCCAACATTATTCTTATCGGCAACGGTAAGAAGGAGACTACTTTCCTTCACTCAATTCTTCTTAAGAAGGAGCTTAACGTTTTTGGCAGCAGAAATTCTCTTAAGAAAGATTTTGAAGAGGTAATAGAACTTATTTCTTCGGGCAAGGTTAACGTTATGGATATGGTGAGCGCGGTTTACTCCGTTGACGATGTGGCAGATGCTTTTGACGCTCTTACTCACAACGACGGAAGCCTTTCCAAGGTGCTCATCGAGGTGCACGCCGAATAGGCATCGGGGGTAGCGGCTGTATGGATTGTATTAAAATTGATGCTCATGTACACCTGTGGGCCAGACAGCAGGGGGTTGTCAATTCGAAGCCCGTATACGGAATCGGCAACGGACTCAGTAATTTCGGCGGAGAAATTCGCCAGATGATGCCGCCTTACATGGAAGACAACAAAAATTCCGTCGAGCGGCTCATAGCCAATATGGATTACGCAAGGGTCAACGGTGCCGTAGTGACTCAGGAATATATAGACGGCAATCAGGACTTGTATCTTCTTTTGTCAAAAGAAAAGAATCCGGAGCGCCTTAAAATCTGTTCCCTTTATGAAGAAAGAGACGATTTCAGGGTTGAGGGATTCGACGGCATCAAAATCTGTGCGGGAAGACTTAAGAATCCGGACCTTATGGCGCACTTTCATGTGTTCAAAAAGGCGGAGCGCCTCGGCAAGTTTGTGTCGATAGATATGGCCGACGGTGACTTACAGGTGGACAGTTTAAAGGCGGTTGTGGATAACTGCCCGGATTTAAAGATTGCCATAGGACATTTCGGAATGGTGACCACAAAGGGCTGGGAAAGACAGATTTCTTTGGCCTGCAACAAGAATGTATATATTGAGAGCGGCGGCCTGACATGGCTGTTCCACAAAGAGTTTTATCCTTATCCTTCGGCAATCGATGCCATACTGACCGCCCGCGATATCTGCGGCATGGACAAGCTCATGTGGGGAAGCGATTATCCCCGTACCATGACGGATATTACTTATACTATGGCGGTTCGATTTATAGAAGAGACGGACAAGCTTACGGAAGCCGAAAAAACAGCTTTTCTCGGCGGCAATGCTCAGAGGTTCTACGGATTCAATTTCTTTGGAACCATGAAACACATAGACAATATGTTATAAAAGGAATCAGTTCTTTCGTGAAATACCGAAAGAACTGCGGAATGCTCCGCATGGCAATCATTTTAAAGCTAATGATTGCCATCATGGATATAGAATACATATCCATGATTCCTAATAGGAGTACAGTATGTTAAAAGGAATTCCCACAATAGTCGGCCCGGAACTTTTAAAGGTTTTGGATGAAATGGGCCACGGTGACACTATAGTAATAGCTGACGGAAACTTTCCTGCGGCATCGGTGGCAGAGGGCCATATTCTTATCAGAATGGACGGCCACGGAGTACCGGAGATACTTGAGGGTATACTGAAACTCATGCCCCTCGACCAGTACGTGGACCGGCCCGTAACCCTTATGGAGCGCTGCGAAGGCGACAACGCAGACATTTCCATCTGGGACAAATATAAGAAGATTATAGCTTCGGAAGAGTCACGGGGAGAGTCGTTAATCGGCACTCTCGAGCGATTTGCTTTTTACGATGAGGCAAAAAAAGCCTATGCGGTAATAGCAACTTCCGAAACAAGCCAGTACGCAAACATTATCCTTAAGAAAGGCTGCGTACTGTAACCAAAGCTCACTCCTTTTGCGCTTATATAAAAACAAAGCATACTTAACGCAAGACCTTCCCCTACCTTGTCTTTGTCGTTAAGTATGCTTTGTTTGTTTTGAAAGGTTTCTTTTGCTATTCCTGCAACTGCTTCAGACCGTAAGTGCGGTAGCGTATCCACGCGGAGAAGCCTGCCATGAACCAGACAATACCCACGGACCACCATATGCCCCAGAGGCCGATGGCGGGAATAGCGGTGAGGATGAAGGGAACGGTGAAACGACCGATAACCTCCACGATACCGTTGATGAGGGAGAAAAGTGCATCTCCGAGACCGCCGAGTACTCCGCGGATTGAATATATGATACCCAAGAAAATATAAAACATGCTTGAAATCTTAATGGCCTTGGCGCCCATCTCTATAACTTCCGGCTCTTCCACAAATATGGATACGATTTCTTTTCCGAAAAGCTGCATGACGGGAAGCATGAGCACGGAGAAAACAGCCACGATGATAAGGCCGTATCTGTGACCTTCTTTGACACGTTTGAATTCTCCGGCACCGTAATTCTGCCCGCAGAAAGTGGAAAGGGTGGCGCCCACGGTCTGGTAAGGCTGGTGAATGACCGTTTCGATACGGGTAATGGCGGTGTTGGCGGCGATTGCCACGGGTCCGAAGGAGTTGATGACGGACTGAAGAGCCATAACCGATATGGAAATCATGGAAAACTGAAGCGACAGAGGAATGCCCAGACGAATGGTCTTATAGACAATATCCTTGTCATAGTAAAAGTCTTCCACGGACAGTTTAAAGTACGGATTCTTTTTAAAGGAATGCAGGATGCACAAAGCCCCGGAGAGAAACTGGGATATTACGGTAGCTACGGCGGCGCCCCACACTCCCATGTTCAGATAAAGAATAAAGAACAGATCGAGTCCCACATTCAAAATACATGAGAATATCAAAAAGTACAGCGGGGTCTTAGAGTCTCCGAGAGCACGCAGAATCGATGAAATAAAGTTGTAAATGGACACAAAAACCGTTCCGACGCACATGATACGCATATAAACAAGGGAATCCGCGAGAATATCTTCGGGAGTCTGTAAGAGCAAAAGAAGGGGCTTCGAAAGTATGAGCCCAAGACTTCCTATTATTAAGGGTACCACCAGCATAATGTAGCCGGTGTTGGTGATGCAGCGCCGTACCGATTTGTCGTCTCCCTGGCCGAAAAACTGGGAAGTTACGATGCCGCCGCCGCTTCCTATACCGTTACAAAGGGCAAAGAAGAGGAAGGTAACGGAGCCTGTGGCACCGACTGCGGCCAGAGCGTCCTTGCCGAGGATACGGCCTACGATAACGGAGTCCGCAAGGTTGTATAACTGCTGAAAAATATTGCCGACGAGCATGGGCAGAGCAAATCCGGCAATCAGTTTAAGGGGGTTGCCGGATGTCATATTCATGGTATTGTTCTTTCTTTTATGCATACAGGAAATGTCCTCCTATTCACGTTATACAACTTTTCTATTAATGATTCTTTCGTTTTAATTCCCGAAAATATAATTAAAACACTCGTAATAAAAGATTCTGTTAGCCGGTGATAATATTTAATAAGAGACGAAATATTCCGAAAATTTATATTTATTCAAAAGAATGTGCAAATTTGCATTGAATTGGTGACAATATGGTGACATAATATGTAAAAAGGAATAAAAATACAATTTTTTTACCTGAGTTTTACTTATAAATACTGTATTTTCCAGTACAATGCGATATTAATGTATACATGTATATCGGTACTTCCTACATTGACAGATTGAGATAAGTTGTGTAAAATGTTGAAATCATGATACAGTTTGTACTTTAACAGATTGCATCGTTGAAGAAATTCATTTAATTATCAAAAGGGAGGATAATAATGAAAAAGAAACTTTTAAGTGTTATTCTCGCTTCTGCAATGGTTTTATCTCTTGCAGGCTGTGAGAAGAAAGAAACATCTTCTGTTTCCATCGATGTACCTGTTGTTTCATCTACAGAAACATCCACTTCCGAAACAGAGACAGTCGATCCCGCTGACGTAACCTACGTTCGCGCAGACGACGAAGAAGTTTACGAAGCTGTTTTAGGCGACTTCGAAGCTCTTAACGCTGCAGCTAAGGCAGCATCCAGCATTGATGAAAGATTTATGCTCTTCGCTCAGGCTGAAGCATATCTTCTTGATTCAGCAGTAATGATTCCTACCACCACACAGGGTGGTGCTTACGCCATCAACAGAGTTGCTCCCAGAACCGTTCCTTATGTTCAGTGGGGTAATGATGATGACCGTCTTAAGGGTCTCGTTATTTCCGACGAGTTCTGCACACCCGAAGAAAGAGCTGACATGCTCGCTGAGTGGGCAAAGGCAGTTGCAGGCGAAGCTACATACGATCCCGCTGCATACCTTAAGTCCAAGGGTCATACACTTCAGGACACTTACACTTTAACATTCCAGACAGCACCTGTTACCATTGACTGGCTTAACACCAGCTCTCAGTCTGATACTGAAATCACTGTTAACACTGTTGACGGACTTGTTGAATATGATAATTTGAACCAGATGCAGCCCGCACTTGCTGAAAGCTGGGAAGTTTCCGATGACGGACTTACCTATACTTTCCACATCCGTAAGGGCGTTAACTGGTACACCTCAGAAGGTGCCAAATACGCAGAAGTTACCGCTAACGACTTCGTAGCAGGTTTCCGCCACATGCTTGACGCTCAGGCAGGTCTTGAATGGCTTGTTGACGGTGTCATCGCAGGCGCAGGTGCTTACTACGGTGCAGGCGGAAGCTGGGATGAAGTTGGTTACAAGGCAGTTGATGATTATACACTTCAGATCACTCTCGAACAGCCCACCTCTTACTTCCTTACCATGCTTACCTACTCCTGCTTCTTACCCATCTGTGATTCCTTCTATCAGGCTCACGGCGGTGTATACGGCGTAGAAGAGTACGCAGCAGCTTCTGCTGATACAAACGCTTATACATATGGTAACGCAGATGACGTTGCTTCTCAGGTATACTGCGGACCTTTCCTTCTTCAGAAGTTATTAAAGGATTCCGAAATCCTTGTTGTTGCTAACCCCGGCTACTATAAAGCAGACCAGGTTACTCTTAAGTCCATTAAGTGGGTATATGATAACGGTGAGAACCCTACCGCTCTTTACAACGACGTAGTAAAAGGTACATATTCAGGTATGAGCCTCGGTGCATCCAATGGTACTCTTGATATGGCTAAAGCAGACGGCAACTTTGACAAGTACGCTTATGTTTCAGATACCACTTCAACCACTTACTTCGGCGGACTTAACTTAAACCGCGGTACTTACGCTCTTGAAGGCGGCGCAGTTGCATCTCCTCAGACCGAGAAGAACAAAGTTGATACTCATACAGCACTCATGAACAAGAACTTCCGTAAAGCATTAATGCATGCTTTCGACAAGGCTACTCAGAATGCTACTTCCCGTGGTGAAGACCTTAAGGAAGCTAACTTAAGAAACATGTATACTCACCCCGAATTTGTTAAGATCGAAAACGATGTAACAGACAAAGACGGACACACCTTCCCCGCAGGTACCTTCTACGGTGAAATGGTTCAGTATTATGTAGATCAGCTCGGCGCTAAGATTAACGTTAAGGATGCTACCAACGGCTGGTACAATCCCGATGCTGCAAAAGACTACCTTGCAAAGGCAGTTGAAGAGCTTGGCGATTCCGTAACTTATCCTATCAACATCGACGTTGTATACTACTCTGCAAACGATTCACAGGTTGCACAGGCTGCAGCTTACAAGCAGACTGTTGAAGCAGTACTCGGCGACAAGGTTCAGGTTAACCTCGTAGAGGCTACCACTCCCGAAGATTTCTATGCATCAGGTTACAGAGCTTCCAACGGTGAAGCAGGTAACTATGATATGTTCTACGGTTCAGGTTGGGGCCCCGACTATGGTGATCCTTCCACATACCTTGACACCTTCCTTGGCGAAGGCGCAGGTTATATGACAAAGGTTATCGGTCTCTTCTAATTGAACAGACTTAGCTGAATAAACTATCATAGTGCACAGGGAGTCTTGTACTCCCTGTGTAACTTGATGTTTAAGAGAGTTGTTAGATTTTTTGGTTGGGGTTATGTTGTTACTTATGGCAGGCCACACAAATCAGAAAGGATGAATAGTTAAATGAAAAAGTACCTGTTCAAAAGAATACTATTCTCGATATTTTCACTTCTCGTGGTGGTCGTACTGGTTATGATTATGGTATATACGCTCATTGACAGGAGCGTTATTTTTCAGACAGACGATACTTGGAATAAGAAGAGTAATAATGACAGAGGATTGTACGAGCATGTACAATACCAGAAATACGGATATCTTACTTTTGAAGATTATTCGAACTTCGTAAAGAACAAATACATGGAAATTTACGGAGACGATTATTATAAACAGTCCGACTATCTTGCGGACAAGAACGCGATTCAGAAGGCTGAGACTTTTCAGGAGAATCCCACCGTTCAGGAATTTATTCAGACATATGCCGCTAAGGGCTATGAATTCAAATATTACGCACCCATGCTGTACAAGTCCGGCAAGACCAAACCCGGCGGCACGGGTTATTTGCTTGCGGTTGACAATACCAATGTTTTTGTACGTCTCGGAAGATACCTTAAGAACTTCTTCTCAATAGAGACCACCAAAGACGTTCAGGATCCCAATCTTACCGACCGTTATGTCCGTTTCGAGAAGGACCCCTATTCCGGATTGTTTGCTATCGTAGGTTCCGGTACCCAGCACAAATATCTTTTGTATTTTAACAACAGATTTCCTTTTATTCACCAGAACTGGTTCCGTATTAATCTCGGTACTTCTTACACCATGTACAGAGGTCAGGAGATTACCAACGTTATTACCAGACCCACCGGTGATTTAAAGAACACCAGACAGCAGTTCCCTGCGGATATGGGAACCGACAAATACTCTGATACAGCAATCGATTTCCATACGCTTTCATACAATGCTTCGGGCGAGTTAAGCGATGCGGAGAAGGAGCAGTTTACTGACAACTATTCGGTATACACATATCAGAGAAGCGGACTTTCTCCCCTTGGAAACTCATTTGTAATGGGTCTTATTTCTACTGTTCTTGCATACCTTATCGGTCTTCCCATAGGTGTAAGAATGGCCAGAAAGAAAGACGGTTTAGCTGACAAGATTGGTAACGCTTACATAGTATTTATCATGGCAGTACCTTCATTGGCATATATTTTCATTCTTGCCGCAATCGGAACCACTTTGTTCCACTTGCCTTACAAGTTTGCTACTGCTGAAGTTAAACTGCTTGCTTATATTCTTCCCATTATTTCACTTACGATTCCTCAGGTTGCCAGCCTTATGAAATGGATGAGAAGATATATGATAGACCAGATGAATTCGGACTATGTTAAGTTTGCCCGTGCAGAAGGTCTTTCTGAGAAAGAAATATTCAAGATCCATATTTCAAGAAACGCTATGATTTACATAGTACACGGTATTCCCGGCTCTATTCTGTTCTGTCTCGTAGGTGCATTCATTACCGAGACGGCTTACGGTGTTCCCGGTGTCGGCAGATTGCTTATTAACTCCGTCAGTCACTATGATAACGGTATTGTGGTTGCCATGACGGTAGTATATACTGCATTGGCTCTCACTTCGGTTATAGCCGGCGACTTGCTCCTTGCCAAGTACGATCCCAGAATTTCTTTAACTGCAGATAAAGGAGGCGGAAGATAATGGAAGATTTAAAGAATTTGTCTCCTGTGCAGGAAGATTCACTCTTCAGATTTATAACCGAAGAAGAGAAGGTTTCCCCGGAGAAGATAGTCGCACCCAGATATTCCTACTGGAAATCTGTGCTCAGAGTGTTTTTCAGAAAGAAGAGCAATATTGTGCTTTTAGTTCTGTTTGCTTTGCTTTTACTCGCTACATTCGGCGTTCCGCTTATTTTTGACTATGATGCTTTGGAGAACGTTACGGATGCCAGCACATACAACTTAAGTCCCGCAGCTGCCATGGCAAGGTTTGGCGGTAATCTCAAGTACCTTTTGGGAACCGGTGCTGCCGGCAATGCTATTTTCCTTGGCATTTTCGCTTCGGCACAGACATCCTTGAAGCTTTCGTTTATCTGCGGAGTCATCAACATGTTTGTGGGCGTATTGGTCGGTGCTTTTTGGGGTTATTCCAAAAAAGCAGATGCCGTACTTCTTGTAATTTTTAACATTTTCGGTAATATACCCAGCCTTTTGGTAAACGCGGTATTGGTATATGTTATCGGCCCCGGTTTCTGGAGCCTTGTTATTGCTTTTACCTCCTTGGGCTGGCTTGGAGTTGCGTTCTTTTTCAGAACGCAGGTAATGGTAATAAGAGACAGAGAATATTCTCTTGCTTCAAGATGTCTCGGAACTCCCGTAAGAAGAATTATCACCAGAAATATTCTTCCTTTCCTTACATCTGTTATTGTTACATTGCTTGCGTCTGAGATACCCGGTTATATCAGCAGTGAAGTATTCCTTTCATATGCAGGTCTGGGTCTTTCCGCAGCAACACCTTCCCTCGGTCGTATGATTAACCAGGGTCAGGGCGCGTTCCTTACATATCCTTGGGCATTCTGGCCTCCTGTTGCTATAGCCAGCTTGCTTTCATTGATACTTTACCTTCTGGGTCAGAACCTTGCGGATGCATCGGATCCCAGAACACATATGTTATAAGAGAGGTGCGACATGAGCGATAATACTAACAGAAAAGTCCTCCTTTCACTTAACAATGTGGACGTTAAATTTAACGTAAGAGGACGTACGCTTCAGGCGATACGTAACGTATCCCTGGATATTTATGAAAATGAATCCCTTGCAATCGTAGGCGAGTCCGGTTCGGGTAAGTCTGTTCTTACCAAGACCTTTGCCGGCATGCTTGATTCCAACGGATATGTATCCAACGGTTCCATCATTCTTGCGGACGATGAAATCTCCAAAACCGACGTTGTACTCACCAAGAGAAACCGTCGTACTTTTGAAGATTTTTACGAGTTTCTTAACAAGAACTCCGTCCTTGAGAGAGGTGCGGAAGAATTCCGCCAGATTAATGACAAAAAAAGAGAACTCGATAGTCTCGACAAGCTTTCTCCCGACGAGGAAGCAGATTTTGCGGCAAGGATTAAAAAAGCCAAAGATGATGTGGTAGACACCACCAACTATCTCTGGTCTCTCGATAAAAAGCTTAAAAGCGACAGACCCGAAATCGACAAGACCGAAGCCAGGATTAAAGAGCTTCAGGCTGTTGTGGACAGCATTGAAAAAGAAAAAGAAGATCTTTTACAGAAGCGTAAAGCTGCCCTTAAGTCTGAAACGACAAAAGCAGACAAATTAAAGGCTGACATCGAAGCCTTAAAGGCAGCCCGTCAGGCTAAAATTGCCAAGGCTGATTCCGAGAGCAACCCTTACGGTCTTAAGAATGAAGTTCTTGAGAGAAATAAAAAGATTGCATACGAACTCCTTCTTTCCATCGGAAGATATCCTCTTAAGGAGCAGATTATATTCCGTTACAAGCTTAAGAAGGCTTTTAAACTTGCCATGAGCCTCGGTGAAGACCTTAACGATGCCGCGACCCTTAACAAGGTATTTGAAACCGTAGCCTTCAGAGTTGAGTTCCGTTCTTTTGACGAAGCTACTCAGACCGTTCACGGTTATGCAATCATTGACTGTGCCAAGATTAAATACACCAACGACTGGCAGCAGATAAGAGGATGCCGTATAGCAACCGTATTCCAGGATCCTATGACATCCCTTAACCCTGTCATCACCATCGGTAAGCAGATTATGACCGTAATCCTTAAGCACCAGAAGTGCTCACAGGAAGAGGCCAGAAAGCGTACCATAGATATTATGGACAAGGTAGGTATCCCCGACCCGGAGAAGAGATTTAATGATTATCCCTTCGAGTATTCCGGCGGTATGAGACAGCGTATCGTTATTGCGATTGCTCTTTCCTGCCAGCCCAAGATTCTTATCTGTGACGAGCCTACCACTGCCCTTGACGTTACCATTCAGGCTCAGATTTTACAGCTCATCAAAGACCTTCAGAAGGACCTTGGTTTTACTACCGTATACATTACCCACGACCTTGGTGTTGTGGCCAACGTTGCGGAAAGAGTAGCTGTTCTTTATGGCGGTCAGATTGTAGAAGTCGGCTCCGTAGAAGAGATTTTCTACGACCCCAGACACCCTTACACCTGGGCACTTCTTTCATCACTTCCTCAGCTTGCTGAGCGCGGTAAGGAGCTTTTCTCCATAACAGGTACACCTCCGTCACTTTACAACAAGATTGTGGGTGATGCGTTTGCACCCCGTAACCAGTATGCTCTCGCAATTGACCTCGTTAAGGAGCCTCCGGTATTTAAGATTACCGATACCCATTATGCCAAGACCTGGCTTTTGGACCCTCGTGCTCCCAAGGTTGAAATGCCCGAGAACATCCGCAATCTTCACGAAAAGATGCTTAAGTCTTACGTGAATGTAACTGAATAGGAGGCAGCATTATGGATAACAGTGAAAAGAAAGTATTATTATCGGTCCGTAATCTTGATGTTGTCTTCAAATCAGGCAAGTCAAAGTTTAAGGCAGTAGATAATGTAAGTTTTGACGTTTACAAGGGTGAAACCCTTTCAATAGTAGGAGAGTCCGGCTCCGGCAAGACCACAATCGGACGTGCAATAGTAAGAATCAATCCCTGCTCAAACGGTGAGATTATCTATGACGGAAAGCGTATTTCCGGCAAGATTTCCCGTAAAGAGGACAGAGAAGTAGTCAGAAAGATTCAGATGATCTTCCAGGACCCTTCCGCATCCCTTAACGAGAGAGCCACCATTGAGTACATTATTTCCGAAGGCCTTATGAACTTCAAACTCTTTAAGAACCAGAGAGACAGAATTGCTAAGGTCGAAAAAATAACAAAGGATGTAGGTCTTCTTCCCGAACACCTTACCCGTTACCCCCACGAGTTCTCCGGCGGTCAGAGACAGCGTGTCGGCATTGCCCGTTCCGTTGTAATGGAGCCTGAGTTCATTATCGCCGATGAGCCTATTTCGGCTCTTGACGTGTCCATTCGTGCACAGGTACTTAACCTTTTAAAGAAGTTCCAGGAAGAAAAGGGCTTAACATATCTTTTCATCGCACATGACCTTTCGGTTGTCCGCTTCATAAGCGACCGTATCGTGGTTATTTACCGAGGAAAGATTATGGAGATTGCAGAGTCAGAAGAACTCTTTGCATATCCTCTTCACCCTTACACCAAGTCCCTTATTTCAGCGATTCCCATTCCGGATCCCGCCATCGAGAAGAGCAAAAAGCTCTTGATTTACGAGCCCGAGAAGATGCATGACTACTCGGTTGAAAAGCCCGAACTTGTTGATCTCGGAAACGGCCACATGGTATACGGAAGCCCTTCCGAAATTGCTGAATACAAGAAGATAAGATTTGGCAACGAACAGTAATTATTTTCTTATTAAGACACATAAACTTAGGCAATTGCTTCCGGCAATTGCCTATTGCTTTAAAGAAAGAAACATATGGAAGACAAAAAAATAAGTCCCATAAGGGTAATACTATTTGCCATCGCCTTTGGTGCCGCTATTTTTTTCATGGCACATACCATGTATAAGATTACCAATCAAAAGCCGGGCAATTACGATCTTGAAGCCACAGGAGATAAAGAGACCATATTATTTTCCCACGGAATTACCTGTACATATTATTTTGACGGAAACAGCAATTACATTAAGCAAAAGAAGCGCGAAGCGGAGTCGATTTACAGCGGTGCACTCTTAAGACTTTACAAGCTTACCGACAGCACCACCGAATATGAAGGTTTTACTAATATAGCCACCATTAACAGAAGCATCGGCACCGACGTGAAAGTCAATGACGAACTCTATGAAATACTGGAGGATGCGTACAAAAAAACTTCTCTCGGAGAGAATTACAGTGTTTTTGCGGGTGCTTACTACGAGCACTGGAACAGCATTCTTTCTTTGGACGACCCGAGTGCTTTCGACCCGCTCTTTAATCCCGATGAGGCAAGTCGCCTAGAAGCTCTGCGCATGCAGGTGACCGACAAGACTAACTTTAAGCTTACGTTCAAGGGCGACAACACAGTTCGCCTTGATGTGTCCGACAGCTACCTTAAGTATCTTGAGGAAAGTGAAGAATCGGCTACGGTTTTGGACTTAAACCTCTTAAGACAGGCATACATGATTAAGTATG
>CAMNCH010000019.1 GCA_946534145.1 uncultured Lachnospiraceae bacterium | reverse complement strand
AGGAAAATAACGCTTATGGTCATAATCGACGATACGGCTGAAGGAATGCTCTGTCCGACTAACATTCGAATGGTGTCTACGTCGTTGGTGTAGGAAGACATTATTTCGCCGTGGGGCCTTGAATCAAAGTACCTGATGGGTAGCGTCTCCATATTGTCAAACATATCGTCACGAAGGGACTTGATGGTGCCCTGTCCGACAGTTGCCATGATACGTGGATAAATAATGGCCGCCACAATTCCCAGTATATCAAAAAGAATCATAAGCTCAATGATATGTACGAGCTGTCCCTTAACTGCATCGAAGCCAAACGAAAGACCCGGCACGATTACTCCGTCGATAAGCTTGGCCATAAACATGTTAACGATAACTGTGGAAACGGAGCTTATAATAATGCAGATAACCACTGCAATCAGGCTCTTTCCGTACTTCTTAAATACATATGCCATAAGTCTCTTAAGGGACTTCATGTCTATCTTTTTATCCGTAACTACACGCATGGGTCTAGGCATTGACAGCCACCTCCTTCCCGGAAGTCTGGGTATCGTAGATTTCTCTGTAGATACCTCCGTGCTGCATGAGCTCCTCGTGGGTGCCCATCTCTGAAATCTTACCGCCGTCAAGTACTATAATCAAATCGCTGTCCTCAATGGAACTTACGCGTTGCGCAATAATAAGCTTGGTCGTCTCAGGTATCTCGTCCTTGAGGGCGCGTCTGATAAGCGCATCGGTCTTGGTGTCCACCGCGCTGGTAGAGTCATCGAGAATCAGTATCTTAGGCTTCTTAAGAAGCGCTCTTGCAATACAAAGCCTCTGCTTCTGTCCTCCGGATACGTTGGTTCCGCCCTGACTTAGCATAGTGTCGTACTTCTCGGGCATCTGCTGCACGAACTCGTCCGCATGGGCGAGCTTACATACGCGTACCAGTTCTTCGTCGGAGGCTTCTTTGTTGCCCCAGCGAAGGTTATCGCGAACTGTTCCCGAAAAAAGAATATTCTTCTGAAGTACAACCGCTACCTGGTCACGAAGCGCCGTCAAATCATACTCCCGCACATCTCTTCCGCCTACGCGCACCACGCCTTCGGTAGCATCGTACAGTCTTGATATCAACTGAATGAGTGTGGTTTTAGAAGAACCTGTGGAACCTATGATACCGATGGTCTGCCCCGACTCAATCTTAAGATTGATATCGGTTAATGCAGTGCGCCTTGAATTGGGTCTGTATTTAAAGGAAACATGGTCAAACTCAATGCTTCCGTCCTTAACTTCCGTAATACCGTTTTCAGGTGACTTAAGGGCCGATTCATGGTCCAGCACCTCGCACACACGATTGCCGGCCTCAGCAGAGAAAGTCATCTGAATAAAGACCATCGATAGCATCATAAGCGACGAAAGAATCTGCACACCATAAGCTATAAGCGACGAAAGCTGGCCGGTCGTAAGGTCTCTGCCCCCGGTGCCGATAATAATCTTGGCTGCGAACCAGCATACAAGGAGTACCGTCACCTTAATGCTAAACAGCATACAAGGGTTGTTCAGAGCAAGAATCTTCTCTGCATGGGTGAAATCTTTTCGTACCTCTTCGGATGCCGCATTGAATTTCTTTTGCTCATAATCCTCTCGTACAAAGGCCTTAACAACACGAATACCCGCAACATTCTCCTGCACGGAATTGTTAAGTGCATCGTACTTTTTAAATATCCTCTTAAATATGGGGTGTGCCACGCGGAATATCGTGTACAAAGCGATTCCCAAGAAAGGAATGATACCCACAAAAATCCAAGCCATTTTACTGTTGATGGAGAAAGCCATACACACTGAAAATATCAGCATGAGCGGCGTGCGAACCGCCATTCTGATAAGCATCTGGAAGGCCATCTGAAGTTGGGTTACATCATTCGTAAGTCTTGTAACAAGTGATGAGGATGAGAACTTGTCGATATCCTCAAAAGAAAACTCCATAGTCCTGTAGAACAAATCCCTGCGCAGATTCTTGGCAAAGCCTGCCGAAGCAGTCGCCGCAAACTTCGCAGAATTCATACCGCAGAGTAAAGAAAAACATGCAAGTACCACCAAAATTCCGCCGTATTTAAGCACAGGCGTCAAAGAAGTGCCGGTCATTTCATCAATGAGAGCGGCCATAACATAAGGAATAATACACTCAAGCGCTACCTCTCCAAGCATAAATGTCGGAGTAAGTATCGTCTCCTTTCGGTACCCATCGATCTTGGGTGCCAGTTTCTTGATTACACTCATATCTTTTCTCCTAATCCATTTTAACTGATTATATGATATACCCTTTGGGTTAAAGAGTGTAATGCAAAATGTACATACTTTTTGTGCAAATGTAATCTTGTCAAAAGAAAGCACCGTTTAGTTTAAAAAATCTCTACACAGTAAAACAGCGGCAGACTCTTAGAATCTGCCGCCGCTTTATGAGGAAGTTAAAACAGGGATAAGGAATCGGATGATTTCTTCATAACCTTTTCCGCAAGCCTCATTGCGAGGATTGCGACAGGAATGACCAGAATCAGCATAATTACAAGTACGGGAATATTATCGATTACCTTTGCCATCTTGTCTGCATAACCCGCAGGCATCTCTTCCACCGCTTCTTCAAGGGAGTGCTCCGTTTCAGTCCACCAGTGGAGCGTGTAAGCGTAAAAAGAATATGCAAGCGGAACAAAACTTACCCTGACGCCTTTTATGGAATTATAACCAAACACTCTTCTGAGAACCTCGGCAAGTACCGTTACCAATACCATTCCGATTATCAGTGCGGGATTTCCCTCACCGCCTATCAAAAGAATCAGAAGCGAAACTCCGTTTAGCACCACAGCAGCCCCGAAACACTGCATTTTTGCCGCCACAAACAGATAAGCAAAAGCAAATAAAAGAGGCAATACCGTTCCCGCATACGCAAAGCACGCCGGATGAATAGCTCCGGATGCGGCTCCGAGTATTATCATCAGGAAATACGCCAAAGCGGCAAGCGGTATCTGCCAAAACAACGACTTTTTCATATATACTCTCTTTCTTGGTTAGCACTCGCTAACCTGATACTATTTTTTTGACCTGCAAATACGCAGGTCATGTAAACATCATATATCCCAGATTTTCTTAAATCCTGCCAGGCAAAATTCAGACGCCAGCCTGATTTCGCGAACAGTCTCGTCCCGGCTCACACCCTTCTTAAAGGAATCGAAGGCAGCGGAAACCATCAGTCTCCCCGCCACTTCCATAATGGTAGGTGAAAGATTCTCGGGCTTGCCGATATAAGGCTTGCACATTTCAAAAAACTGAGCAGTACTCTCCGCTTCAACCAAGGACAGTCTTTCAACAAAGTTCTCATACTCCGTCCCGCCCGCGGCAGACAATATTAATCGGAACGAATCCGCGTGCGCATAAATATAGTCCGCAACAGCCAAAGAAGAAGAAAAAGAATCCTCAAACAGCCTAAGAATGTCTTCCTTACACTCTATCTCAAAAAACTTAGCCTTCTCTGCATCGTAGAGGTCTTTAAGCCCCTCCACCGCAGGTCCGACCAGTTCCTTAAACAAAGCTTCCTTACTGTCAAAATGTGCGTAGAAGGCTCCGTTGGTAACTCCGGCATCGCTACAGATTCGACGTATCGAAGCATTTCGAAAACCTTCCTTTTTAAACTGTTCCTCAGCACTCTTAAGAATCAGTTCGTGGGTTTTATTATAATCATAACTCATTAGGCAGCTCCCTATTACGCCGTAATATTACTCCGTAATATTTTATCTGTCAAGGCTTTTTTCAGACTTTTTTGCTATAACCGTATACCACTCAAGCTTTTCAAATTCCACCGCCGGAAACTGCGAAGGAAAGCACTTCACCTCAATATCCGTGTAGCCCAAAGCCTTAAGCTTATCAACCGCCAACGCCTTCGGAAAAGGATTATAGTGCTCCTCAAAAATCTCACGCTGAAATATGCGGTTGTCCCGTTCGAATGTATAAAGAATATTAAACACCATGGTGCCGTCGTCATTGTAATCCCAGCACTGCACCACATTCACCCGATTGTCCCCGTCGAAAAGCGGATTGTATGTGTAGAACCTCTGATGCTCCGCCAGTATCTTCTCCCAGTTTCTCGAGTCAAAATAAAGATACCCGCCGGGCCTCACATGTCTGTTCATCTCCTCAAGCGTGCGCTCCACATCCGCATTGTCAACGTATCCCAGAGAGTTTCCGGTACTCGCCACAATATCAAAGTTTTCATCACCCCAGCAATCAAGCGACCTGAAGTCACTCTGCTTAAGCGTAACGTGCACACCTTTCGCGGAAGCCTTCTTCTCACAGTTCTTAAGCATCTCGCTGCTTAAGTCCGAACCGCTTAACTTAACTCCCAGCTCCGTCACAGGCAAAGTCACACTGCCCGACCCGATACTCACATCCAGCATCGACCGGATATCCTTACCCTCAAAAATCGTCTCCCAATGCTTACGATACGCCTCATACCTCTGTTCATTTTCAAACAAGTCGTATATCTCGGCACGACTGTATAAACTCCCCATTCTCTGTTACCACCCTTCAAGCATCTCTCCCCAGCACCAGGCACCCCTTTATACCCTGCTCGTCATTTAAACTTGCCGGCACAATATAGCTGTCCAAATCCTTTAACTCCCTGGTGACTATATAGCCGTTCAAAAGCTTCGAAACATGCTCGCGAATCAGCGGAAACAGCTCCGTTTTATGCATCACTCCGCCGCCGAGAATAATCCTCTGGGGAGCCAGAATCAATATATAAGACATAAGGGCCTGAGCAATGTAATATGCCTCCATATCCCACGCCCCGGCATCGGTCAGTTCACGAGCCGATACACCGAATCGCTCCTCCAAAGCAGGTCCTGCTGCCAGTCCCTCAAAACAATCCTTGTGATAAGGGCATTTGCCGGCATACGTATCCGAAGGATGACGTCGCAAAAGAATATGTCCCGCTTCCGGATGCAGATTGCCGTGCAGGAGCTTGCCGCCGGAATAGATACCTGCGCCGATTCCCGTGCCCACAGTCAGATATAAGACGTCAGAAAGCCCCTGAGCACCTCCAAAGGTAACTTCACCCAGGCAGGCCGCATTAACGTCCGTATCGAAGCCCACGGGCACTCCCAGGGACGCTTCAAAGGCCCCGACTATGTCGTAGCTTCTCCACGCAATCTTGGGTGTAGAAGTAATATATCCGTAGTGAGGATCTTCACGGTCCAGACAAATGGGGCCGAAGCATCCGATGCCCACAGCATCTGCCTGTCCATTTTTAAAATACTCTATCATCTGCGGCATCGTAACATCCGGAGTCTCCGTCTTAAATACCGCTTTATCGTAAATATGTCCCAGTTCATCGCCGATGGCACACACCATTTTGGTGCCGCCCGCTTCAAGTGCTCCTATTCGCATAAAGTCTCCTCTCAAAAGTCCGATAAACTACTAAAGGCGCGACCTCTGTCGCGCCTTAAATTATATCATATTCACCCTACTTAAGAAACCTTGCCATCTTCTCCTGGAGTACCTCAAGCTGTATGGGCTTGGGCACCAGATCGTTCATGCCGGCCTCTATGAACATGTCCTCGACACCCTTCACCACATTGGCCGTACAGGCAATAATGGGTGCATTGTGATAATACCTGTCATCCAGCGCTCTGATACGCTTTGTGGTCTCCACACCATCCATATCGGGCATCATATGGTCCATGAAAATAAGGTCATATTTCTTGTTCTTAACCATCTCAATGGCCTCGGCACCCGACAGCGCCGCATCGGCCTGCACCTTGAAGTGCTTAAGGAATGCCGACAATACCTTGACATTAACCTTATTGTCATCCACCACCAGAATGTTGTATGCGGAATAATCCGACATGGCAGAGGGCTTTTCTGCCTTGGAAACATTTTCCGTAACATCTGCCTTGGTCTTGTACAAAGAAAATGCGGGAAGCTTCTTAACGTTTATGCACTCTCTTTCACTGTTTGCCATGGGAGCCGGGTTGATGGCACCAAGCTCGATTTCAAAGAAGAAAGTACTTCCCTTGCCGTATTCGCTTTCCAGCCTGTAAGTGCCCTTCATAAGTGTTACCAACTGGGCAAAAATCGCAAGTCCCAGACCGCTTCCTTCGGTGCGCCTGTTCTTCTTGCCGTCAAGCTGCTGGAAGGCGGTAAAGAGTTTCTTTTGATCTTCCTCCCTGATGCCTATGCCGGTGTCCTCTACGGAACCCTTGAGCCTCACGGTAATATTGTCACGCTCGTAGTCAAGCGTAAACTTAATATAACCTGTATTGGTGAACTTCTCAGCATTGGAGAGAAGGTTCATGATAATCTGTCTGATGTGAACATCGTCGCCGTACAGAGTCTTTGGAATACCCGGATCGATATCCACGAGGAAATCTATGGGCTTGTCACCGATTCGCGAGTTCTCCACATTTATGATGCCTTCCAGGAAGTCCGCCGTGTCAAACTCCACGGGCACAAGCTCAAGCTTGTTGGATTCTGCTTTTGAAAAGTCCAAAACATCGTTGACTATCTCAAGAAGCATCTTGCCGGCCGCCTTAATCTGACCGTTATATTCTCTGATAACGCTCTCGGAAACCTCCCGCTCTGACAGTTCCGACATACCTATAATTGCATTAAGAGGAGTCCTTATTTCATGGCTCATGTTGGCCAGGAAGGTACTCTTTGCCTCATTGGCGGCATCTGCTGCCTCCATTAAGTGGCGCATGCTTTCTACCGCAACCTTATCATCGGTATTGTCGGTGATGGCAATGGTGTAGCCTATATGTCTGCCGCGCTCGATAAGCTTGGTAAAAGAACTCTTATAGTAGCGCCCGTTTCTTTCGAAGTCAGAATTGGCCGAATCCGCAAACAGGTCCACTCCGAGGTCCGACAGCCTGCGTCCCAGCTGCCAGTTCTTGAGTTCCGGAAATACACGCTCGGATGCCTTGTTACCGCTTAAATAATTCTTGGAAATGTCCGCAATAATAACCGCGCTGCCGACATTCTGGAACAGATTCTGCATGGCAAAAGAAACCGTATCGTAAAACTGACCTCCCCGAAGGGTAATGCTTATGGTAGTAACCAGTATACTGAGAATCAGGGGGCTGGGGTCCCATCCGCCCAGATTAAGGGTAATTGTACAGAAAAGTCCAAACAAAGGCAGAAGACTTTCCGCAAACAAAACGGCCAGTTTACGCTTTTCTTTTGGATGCTGCGTTCTTTTCATTCTAAGGAAAATAGTAACGGCCGCTGAAATAATAATCACAGCCTGAAACACTGCAAACGCATAATAAAGGGGTGTCTTGCCGGTAACGGCATGAGGAAATATACCGTCGTCGGAAATAGCAAAAGAACTGTAATAAAGATTCGTAATGGGGCCTAATTGCACCGCAAACATTACAAGCACACAGAACGCAAAAAGGATATATGAAATCCATCTGGGAATTTCCCGAACATTACAATACTTGAAAATAAACAGAGCATAAGCAAGAGCCGCAAAGGCCAGACCGCAGTACTCAAAAGAAAGGGCCGTTCTGACGCCTTCCTCCGTGTGAAAGAGCATTTCCTGCAAATAACCTACGGCATAAACATCGATGCAGACCGCAGCAATGAAAAGGTACCTGTTCTCAATGGAGCTCTGCAGCCTTATTAAAAGAATGGTACTGAATACCGAGAAGAATATTGCTAAAAGCTGTACTCCTACCAATACATAATACATAAGTGTCCTTCCGTCCCAATGCCAACCCCTCTACAGAAACAAAAGAAAGCAGATAACGGGAATCGAACCCGCCTCTCAAGCTTGGGAAGCTCGCATTCTACCGATGAACTATATCTGCAAACACAATAATTATATTACTATCGAATTCGCAGACTTGCAAGCGTCCCTCCCGCATTTCCCATAATTATTCGCGGGCGGCTTTCATTTCGTTCTTTCTTGCATACATGGCCTCATCGGCCCGTTTAAATACATCATCATACACAAAATCGCGGCCTTCGGTATAAAGTGCATAACCGATGGCGGCCGAGGTTCTGTCCCAGAAATCAAGACTTTCGTCTTTGGAAATCTTATCGACTCTCTCGTTGAAGGTTCCAATCAGTTCTTCCACTCTGTCATAGTCCGACCCTTTTAAAATAACGGCAAACTCATCTCCTCCGATTCTGAATACCGGAGAATGTTCAAAAGTGGTGCAAACGAGGCGGCAAAGGTTCTTAATGGCTATATTGCCCTTATCGTGTCCGTACTCGTCGTTAATCTTCTTTAAGTCATTTAAGTCAATCATGGCAACGCCGAATTGAGTGTCGCCTCTTTCCAGCCCCTTAATCACTTTTTCGACTTCTTTGTCATAACCCGTTTTATTTCGGATACCCGTAAGCGCATCCTTAATCGCAAGCTCGCTGAACTGCATGGCCTGCTTTTTACTGAATTCCAGGTCCTGACGAAGATTGTCCACGGTCTGTGCCGACTTCACAAGGTCCTCAACATAGTTCTTCATTCTCACGGACATGGTGGAAAGGGCTTCGGATAGGGACTCAAGCTCATCCCCCGTGTGAAGTTCCGGAAGATTCATAACCAGCACATTTGGATCTCTTTCGTAGCGGCTCTTTTCCTCAAACTCGCCGGCTGCGTTCTCTATGCGGCTAAGAGGCGTAATTACATGCTTTCTCAGCCAAAGAATCATAATAGTTATAAATACGAGGCTTAACACTATGGTGGCCAGAAGAGCGATTCTTAAGTAGTGGCTTCTCGTTTCCTCAATAAACTCAAGAGAAATGCCGGCAGTCAAAAGTGCCACCGGAGTTCCGTCATCTTTTCTGACAGTTACGGCTCCTCTGTAGGTGTTGCCGTAATCGCTCTTTACAGTGATGAACTTTATATTTTCATTATACAAAAACTCTGCGTAAATCTGCGGAAGGAGTTCTGCCGGAAAAACAAAGCCGATTCTGTCCCCCAGATAAGGTATCGGAGAATCGCTTACTACAGCCTCTCCGCGCTTTTCCGGTTCGGTAAGGCCGGACATAAACTGAATTACGTCGTATTTGTCTCCTTCTTTTACCGGCTTGGTAAGCGCGATATGGTCAAGAGAATAACTCTCTCGTACCTGGTCAAAGAAAGCGGAAAGTTCTTCAAACTTTTCGCTTCTTGTATAAGTTTCTCCGCATTTTTCCAAATCTTCCACGTCGATGCGGGACTCCGCAAGCTCGATAATATCGGAAAGATTCATTTCATATTGCTTCATCATGCTTCTTTGAAACACAACAAAACCGATAGCACCCATGGTAATACAAAGCACTATCGTAAACACAAGACAAACGTTAAATATTCGCCTTGTAAGCGGTTTTTTGTATTCTTTTACAGGTTTCCCCTCTAAGTAAAGCATTATCCCTTTTTCCCTTTTTTCGCCTTCTCTTCAACGTTTAATCGAAACTCGTCTTTTAATGTTCTTCTTTGTTTTTCCGGATGTGCCTCGTAGAACAGGCGCTTGTCTTCGTACATGTTTTCATCGGCCTTTCTTAAAGCCTTTCTTACGTCTTTGGCCTTCTTTTCTACACTGAAACCAATGGCAAAGTTGACACGGTCGAAGTCCTTTGAATTTATTCTTACCTGTTCAACCATCTTACCGAGACTTTCTTCCGTAACGTCTGTAAGAATCATGGAGAACTCGTCACCGCCGGCTCTGAAGATTTCGTCGTCACCAAACACCGTTCTTAAGGTGGCTGCGGCGCGTTTTAAGAGTGCGTCCCCCGCAGGATGACCTTCTTCGTCGTTGACGGTCTTAAGGCCGTTTAAGTCGGCAAATACAACGCCCACGGATTCACCCTGACCCTTGGAGCCGTTGCAGAGGCTCTCGACAAAGTTGTTCATTTCGTTTCTGTTTAAAACACCGGTCAACATGTCCACGGAGCTTAAAATTCTGAGTCTGTCAAGGAGCATGTAGTTGCCGATTTCGGATGCCAGAATAAAGGTTGTGGTTTCCATTGCTTCCTTGATGGTGCCGGCCTTCTCGGTATCAAAGTTGGATGCCCATATATATCCCAAGAGCTCACCTCTGGCCTTTAACGGAAACAGCGCAATACTGTCAACCGCTGCATCTTTAAGTGACTTGTACCATACGGGGTTTCTCTCCTTAATAACATCCATCTCATGCTTGTTTTTGGCTATGACACAGTTACTGCCGGCTATGGTGTCTTCCCAGGACATAACCATGTCGTAGAAGCCATCCTGCATGTACTCTTCTATGGAATAAAGGTTTGAATCCGCGCCGATATCCTCCGCCAAAACAGAACAGCTTTTATCATTAGGATCTATCAAAAGAATGCAGCACGCACTTGCACCACAGATTTTTCTTATATCCTTTATTACATCATTCATGGTGAATTTGAAATCGGTGGTACCCCTGAGTTTAAGACAGGTGCCGAGAATTTCGGTAGCGACTGAAGAAGCCACGTTGGACATTCTGTCCGTATCGGGCTCGAAATTTATTTCCATGGTGTATGTGCAATAACATGTGTCGCCGTCTTCATGGTTGACGGGCATAAATGTCATGTTGAACCATACGTCGAATCTGTCGGGATGGGCATAGGCATGGACTACTTTCTTTTTAACCGCAGCACGATAGCACGCATCCTCAAAGTTTAAGTCCTTTGTAAGATATGCGGTGTATTCCTGACCGGGCACGAACTTGCGCGTAAGCATCTCAACTCCGCCCATAGGGTGCTCTATAGAATCCACATAGGCTTTATTACCTGCCATGATACGTACATTTCCGTAATCATCTTCTCCGATTTTGTCTACGGATACCACACAAGTCATAGCTCCCAGGCTATCAGCAACTTTCTGAAAATCCATACATAAAGTCCCCCTTATACAGATAACTCAATGATACGTTGGCTCAATTAACGTTTTGTAAACTCCTTCGCCCTTGCTTTTTCCCCCATATTTTGGGTTTTGTCACGATTGTTTGACAGTTTAGTAAATAACAGAAACGACCACGCATTATGCGTGGCCGCTAAACTCTAAATTATTCATCCAATGCATTTACTATAGCATCGTAAAACTCATCATAAGTCTCAAACGCGGGAAGTTTCGGGTAATCCGCCTTAATCTTGTCCGTGGTACGGAAAAGAAAGCCTGCCTTGGATGCCTGAATCATGCCAAGGTCATTGTAACTGTCGCCTGCGGCTATGGTATCGTAACCGATGGACTGTAAAGCCTTGACGGTAGTGAGCTTGGACTGCTCGATACGCATCTTAAATCCTGTTATTTCGCCGCTTTCCGCAACCTCCAAAGTGTTACAGAAAATGGTGGGATAGCCTAACTTCTTCATAAGAGGCTTCGCAAACTGAGTAAAAGTATCACTGATGATAATGACTTCAGTCTTCTCTCTTAATTTATCAAGGAATTCCCGGGCTCCGGGAAGGGGATCTATGGTAGCGATGGTATCCTGAATCTCCTTGAGTCCGAGACCGTGCTCCTTTAAAATGCCGAGTCTCCATCTCATGAGCTTGTCGTAATCGGGCTCATCTCTTGTAGTCCTCTTAAGTTCATCTATTCCGCTTGCCTTAGAAAAAGCAATCCAAATCTCCGGCACCAAAACGCCTTCCAAATCCAAACAAACAATATTCACTAAACTAACCTCCGTAAAATCAATACATATTTTATAGCACACTAAAGCGCTGAAGTAAAGGATTTCTTTTCTGCAATCATTTCATATAATAATCTCTCACCAATTTCTTGCCATCCCAAGATCTTATCTATGTTCAAAAATCACGCGCCCCTGCATTTCACAAAGACGCGTGACAGTTATTTAATGCTTTATTACCATACCATTCCGCCCCATTCCACAGCCGTAAAGCCTTTTCTTTCAAATGAAGGCACCTTGGGCTCGGTAATTAAATCCGGTCCATTGTCGGTTTTTTTGTATACAAACCAGAGTCTCAGTACGCTGTCGGGGACAGGGGTTATATTAAGCGGTGACTCCGCATCGCATGCCTCATTAATCTGAGGATACATATAGTAGTCCGCATCGGGATTAAGGCGGGCACTCCAATACTCCTTAAAGTCTGCCTTTTCGGTCTCATTTAATCCATAAAGCGAAAGAATCCTGTCAAATGCCTCGTCTCTGTTTTGAGAAGGCAGATAGAATCCTTCTTTGTATTGGAACCCTATACCGTGTATCTCAGACTCGTAGAATAAATAGCCGTACTCGTCTCCCTTTGCGGTAACAAGTTTTCCGTCGGGGGATGCAGTCACGTTCCATCCGTTTTCTTCGTATACGGGAATTGAAACGGTTATCTGCGAAGAATCCAACAGCTTAACCTGTACATCGGTTGTTTCTTCAGGATAAAGATAGATATTTGGCTTTTCGTTGGGACCGCCCTCAAGGCCTTTCGTATTCAGACCGTATGTGCGCCTGTAATACGCTTCTACGGCCTGTTTGGAGGAATAGCCTCTTACTTTGTCTGCTTTTTCTTTGGCATTGAGGTAGTTTATGTCCGTCTTAATCCTTCCGTCAATGTACCTCTGATAAGCATATTTGCCGTCTCTGTTGTAGATTCTTACGCCGTCAGAGTATTCTTTGGTTTCATCGGTTATGCCGAAGGATCCGGTACTTCTGAGCCAGCTGTCGGTAGTCTTTGTCCAGCCGGCATTTCTGGTGTAATTGTTGACCGCATTGGGGTCTACTCTGTCAGTCAGATCCTGCACATATCCGCCTACGATGCCGGAAGTGTTTTCGCCCGTAACGCTGGATGAAAAATTTACTGCAGCAGGAATTCTGTCTATAACCAAATCCGCTGTTTCCGACTCAAAACGTGAGTTACCGTCAATCAGCCTGTCGGCATTTTCTATAGCTCCGTTCAGTCGGCCGACTCCCTCTCCCGCTCTTCCCGTAACTTTCTGAATTCCCAGGTCCGCAGTAGGCCTTACACCCACGGGAGCATTGTTTCCCGAATCCTGTTTATTGCCTGTAATCAGATTCTTTATCTGCTGATAAGCATCATAAAAATCACCGAACTTCGGCGACCAGTCGCTGTTATACGACGAGCCGGATGTTGTAGTGGTCTGTCCGGGCCTGTTGTATACTCCATACGCTCTTCCGGCGCTCATCAGGCTGTCGGCATATCCGTCTTTGGCATACAGGAAAAAGAAAGCACCGAAGACAGCTATAAATAACGCAACTCTGATAATTACATTTTTTCTGTTCATTGTGCCGCCTCCATTTCCTTAACTTTTTCTTTGTACGCAAGATACCAGTCCACTAAGCCTTCTCCTTCGCACTCGCCACTTTCGAGAATTCCGTTTTTCTCGGCTACGGTCATCATGGCGTAAGCGTATTCTTCTTCCTCCAGCGCAAGATATGTGGCAGCCAGCGCATAGGGTGTGTAAGGATCGTCATCGGGAGATAACTCAAATGCTTTATATAAGCAGTTCTCCGCCAGAATATACTTTCCCACCGCATAAGCCACTATTCCGGCCTTATAGTTAAGTACCATACTGTCAGGATATTCTTTCAGGACATCTCTGAAAAAGTAAAGGTCTGAATCGTTCATCCGGTCGGCACCGCCCCATCTTTCTATTACGTAATCCGCGTAATTAATGTAATACTCTTCCGTGTTTTTGTTTTCTTCGGATATTCTGTCAAATTCGCGCTTTGCTTCATCAAGCTCATTTTTCTGAAGGTAAGCACGGGCCGCTTCATAGTGCTCTTCGTCAGACTTTATTTCTTCGGTGCTCTCTGCTGTAGTATCATTTACGTTCTCAGTTTCGGTTTCGTAGCCCGAAGCCTTGATTCTTGAACCCGGCAGAAGGGCGCACAGCAAAAAAACGATTACTGATGCCGCCAGTATTATCCACTTAAAGTTTTCTTTCGGAAGCATCTTCTTAAGTACCGGCTCGTATGCCAAAAGGCACGCCGCACAAAGAATCATAAGTATGCAAAATATAATCTTTGCGTCAAACAAAATCATTCCCAAAAGTGCGAGCACGAGCATTATTATTGCTATAATTGTCATTTTTATCTCCTCCCGCTTCTTAAAATCCGTTTGCCATCTTGTAACGAATGCTGGCTCTTAGACTATTCGCATGGTACAGGATTCCCCAGCCGTGATATTCATTTCCGTGAGACCCATACCAGGAATCATAATACATATGGTCAAGTGCTTTCTGTACCGCATCAAGTGCCTCATCGTAGCGCTTTTCATTGTCAAGCGTCAGCGCCAGCGAATACCATACCGCGGGCTGGTTGTCTTCAAAGGAAAGACACTTTTTGTACATCTCTATGGCTTTATCCGTATCTTTAAGTTCCTTTGTAGCTTCTTCATCGGTCCAGAAATCCTGAATGTAATATCCGAGAATTCTTCCGGCCAGATAATATCCCGTGGACAGATTCGGATAGTCATTCGTAAGCTTTAAAACATCCTCTTCAAGCTTTCTGAATTCATCAACCTTGTCCCATCTTAAATAGTCATGAACCTCATACTGATACTGATATTCACAATCAAGCATCTTGGCAAACAGCTCCGATTTATTGACTATTTTCATCTGCTCATCGGTAAAATCGATATATGCGCAGTGTTTTCCGTCTTTAAAATCCGCAACAGCTTTATCACCCGTGATATATGTGGCAATGAGAGCTGTAAAGTCTGTACCGAGTTCGGGCTCATTTTCAAGGACTCCCGGAGAAAGCATTATATTCGTAAAACTTACCGCCTTCTCGAGAGATTTCTCCATTTCCCCTTTTCGGTAATAAAGGATACTAAGAATCATGTTAAGCTGAGGGTCGTCTTTCTCGGCTTCGTATTCTTTTTCCAGAATCGGCAAAGCGGTCTCATAATCGCTGTTCTTTAAGGCAACCGCGCCAAGCATACTGTCGATGCGCTCATCTGAAAGAGTTGCATTTGCCTTAGTAAGGTATTCCTGAAGCATCTCCGATAAATCCATATCGGTTAAGACTTGCGCTATATCAAGCGTTTTTGAAACTCTGGCTTCCTTCTTCTCCTCTTCTTTCAGCTCTTTGTCGGCAGAAAGTTCTTTCTCAAATAAAGTTTCAAACCTGTCTATCACCGGGCCGATTTTTTCGCGAAGTTTGTTTCTTGTATCGGTGTCGGCCTCGTCATAAGGGTTCATCATAAAATTGTCCGCCGTCTGAATCGTAAGAAGATTAAGCGCAAAAGAATCCGGATTTTCATCCGCAGCATCAAACAGCGCATACATTATTTCTTTTGCATACGTCCTTGAGTACGATGTGGATGCCAGGCAGTCGGTGATAAGCATTTCAAGGGTATCCGTAACCGTGGGGCTGTCCGGATATTCCTTAATCAGTTCTATCATCTTGTCTCTGACTTCCCAGTCAACACCGTTACGCTCCACGTAAAGTGCAAGCAGATTCCAGACTTCAATGGTGTCGACATAGTCTTCGCGGGTATTGATTTCTATTTCTGAAAGGAGTCGTTCTTTTTCTTTCTTCGTAAGTTTGCCCGGAAGAATGGCAGCACAGTCAAACCTGTTTCCTGCCGCAAGTTTCATTGCGATTCTCTTGCTTTCCGTCTTCTCGGTTTCTGATAGGTCTTTCTTTTCCGAGAGCATATCAAGATAGCCGAAGCACCAAACTTCATCACCTTCATGAGAATAAAGCGCTTTTGTGTAGTTTGGAAGGTTTTCACCTGCTTTTTCTTCGTTCTCTATGCAGGTGTACATATATAAAAGTTCCGTCATGGAATTGCGTGTGTCGAGTTCATAAGCCTTCAGGGCTTCTTCCGGATTACCCTCCAGATATGCCTTCCACGCAAGCGGAAGCGCATCGGCCTTATCAAGCACCTTAAGCGCCATCAGGTAGTCCCTTTTTTCGGCAAAAGAAGCTGCCTCCTGCATTCCGCCGGAGAGACTTCCCTTAATCAGCTCATCCCGCTTAGGCACCATAGACTTCGGAATGAGGCTGAAAATTATAATCGCAGCAATCAAAGCTCCCGCCAATATCAGTTCAATCGTTGAAAATGCTTTGCTTTCGGCAGGTTTGTCCCTTTCTTTTGCCTCTGTAAGTGCATCGGCCTTCTTCATCATCATAAAAATCACGGGGCTCATTGCAGCAAAAACAAGCATGGCAATTAACACCAGTTTTGTAAGGAAACCGATAACCGTGTTGCTTTTTCCCAGTCCCGTAATGAATTTATCCTCCAAAAAGCCGCATATGAAATTAAGGACTCCATACGAAACGGCTCCCAAAAGAATCTCTTTAATTCCTTTTAAGGCCAGCGGAAATTGCTTCCCCATCGCGATTTTACCCTGCTCATCCCTAAGCATTATGATTAAGGCAAACAGCGCATATGAAAACAAAACCGCTTCAAGCACCATAAGCAAAATATCAGCTATAATT
Organism: uncultured Lachnospiraceae bacterium; assembly: GCA_946534145.1. Classification (GTDB taxonomy): domain Bacteria; phylum Bacillota; class Clostridia; order Lachnospirales; family Lachnospiraceae; genus UBA1258. The sequence goes on along the minus strand of CAMNCH010000019.1, from coordinate 12,566 downwards.
CCGCCGGTACTCAGGCTGCTTCGTTTTAATGATAAAATGCTGTGAATCAGCGAAAAGGCGTACCTTACGGTAAGCAGGCACAGTCCTCCGAGAAGCAGGTCCTTAACGGTCTTTACATTATCCTTGCCGGCTCGAACGGCAAGCCCGAAAGAAACTGCACATAAGACATAACCGCAGAAAAAGCAGATACTGCTCTGAGACGCCGTTACCGCCTTGCATGATGCCGTAAGAATCGCAGCCATCAACAGTTTCGGCGCCACTACAAGAGAGGCAGCCGCCGCAAAAAGCAGATAAAACGGCTTAAAATCTTTCTTCGATTTTTCTTCCATTTTCCTTCTACACCTCGTTTTCCTTTTATTCTTTGTGGACTTTGGTCGTAAGCACTCCACAAAAATAACGTTGTATATATCATAGTAGAAGGCAATTAAAAAAAAAGAGCTCCGCAAAAGCGGAGCCCTCTGTAAATTTATCATTCCTTGGGTTCTTCGTAGTCATCTTCGGAAGCTTCGCCGCTTTCTGCGGGAGTTTCGGACTCTTCGTCAGCTGACTTTCTGTCGTCAAAGAATTCTTCAACCTTGCCGGCTGCGGCGTTTAATTTCTCGCCCACAACTTCTTTGGCCTTGTCGGCTGCATCGGCAACCTTGCTGACAGCGCCTTTAACCTTTTCCTCAACCGTGTTAAAGTCAAGGGAAACATAAGAACGTTTGCCTGATGTTGACTTGGAAACGGGACCGTCGTCTACGTCTACGTCAAAATCATCATAATCGTCATCTTCCATATTTGCAGGAATGTCTTCATTCTTCTTCTTAAGATAGCAGTAGGTACCTGCAGCTGCTGCGGCAAGTGCCATGAGTGATAATAACTTTCTTCCTTTTTTTGCCATTTTACCCTCTCCTTTCAAGATGGTTCTGAAACTAACCTTATTATAACCAACATTTTCAGATTTTTAAATAGATTAACCGGTAAATTTTCTATAAAGAGTTCTTGAAGAGAAAATAAAACTGTGATAACATTTAATTCGACTCACCAAGTCAATACTACAAAGGGGACATGGGATGAACGCAAAGTTCTTTGATCTTAAGCAGGAAAAACAGGACAGAATGGTTAATGCCGCTTTAAAGATTTTTGCACTTAACGGCTACCAGCACGCCAGCACTGACGATATTGTCCGTGAAGCACACATCTCAAAAGGTCTTCTTTTTCATTATTTTGATTCCAAAATCGGCGTATATTCTTTTGTCTACGATTACGCCGTAAGATATATTACCCTTGAATTGTCCAGCGCGGTTGACCCCTCCGAGACTTCTTATTTTGAAGTCTTAAAGCAGATGGAAGCCGCCAAAATGCAGGTTCTTAAGAACTATCCCTTCATGATTATGTTCGTCCACTCCTGTGCGGAAGAACGTATTACCGAGGCCATACTTGCCACCGAGGCAAGCCGCAAGACTCTTAAAAGCAACATAGACACCATATTGGATGTCACCGACAGAACCTTCTTAGACAGCAAGAAAAACGCGCAGGACCTTTTAAAAATGCTCAGTTACACCATCCACGGCACCATGGTTGCCTCATTAAAAGACGACTCCTTCAACGCCGAGATGAATTACAAAGAAGCAGTTAAGTACATAGGAATCACGGAAAAAGCAATCAAATAAAAATGCTAACAAAAAACAGGGCCTCGCGGCCCCGTTTTTTTGTGGGAGAAAAGTTCTCGATAAGTTCTTAATACAGGTCATGATTCGTCTGAGGAATCAGTTCTTTTGTGAAATACCAAAAGAACTGCGGAATGCTCCGCATGGAATTGCATTTTACTGCTAATGCAATTCCATCATGAACCTAAAATACAGGTTCATGATTCCTAATTAATGATGGAATAACCTTATTCCTGTAAACGCCATAACCATGTCGTACTTGTCGCAGCACTCGATAACGAGGTCGTCGCGTACGGAGCCGCCGGGCTCGGCGATGTATTTGACACCGCTCTTGTAGGCTCTTTCGATGTTGTCGGAGAAGGGGAAGAATGCATCGGAACCAACTGTAACGTCGGTGTTGCCTGCCAGCCATTCTTTTTTCTCTTCTCTTGTGAAGACTTCGGGTTTAACCTTGAAGCGCTTCTGCCATTCGCCTTCTCTTAAAACGTCTTCATATTCATCACCGATGTAAACATCAATGGTATTGTCTCTGTCGGCACGACCTAAAGTATCAAGGAACTGAAGGTTAAGTACCTTGGGGCACTGACGGAGGTACCAGTTATCGGCCTTCTGGCCTGCAAGACGGGTGCAGTGGATACGGGACTGCTGTCCTGCACCAATGCCGATTGCCTGACCACCCTTAACGTAGCACACGGAATTGGACTGTGTGTATTTAAGGGTAATCAAAGCAATCTTCATGTCGATAAGGGCATTTTCAGGGATTGTTTTGTTCTTGGTAACAATATTGGAGAAAAGGTCACCGTTTATATCAAGCTCGTTACGACCCTGCTCGAAGGTGATGCCGTAAACCTGCTTTCTTTCGATTTCGGCGGGTTTGTAGGAAGGGTCGATTTTAATTACGTTGTAGTTGCCGTTTTTCTTTTGCTTAAGAAGTGCAAGGGCCTCGTCGGTGTAGCCGGGTGCGATGACACCGTCGGATACTTCACGCTTGATAAGGCGGGCGGTATCAACGTCACAAACGTCGGAAAGTGCGATGAAGTCGCCAAAAGAAGACATTCTGTCAGCGCCGCGGGCACGTGCATATGCGCATGCAAGGGGGCTTAATTCGCCGAGGTCGTCTACCCAGTAAATCTTGGCAAGGGTCTCTGTAAGAGGAAGACCTACTGCCGCACCTGCGGGGGAAACGTGCTTAAAAGAAGTTGCTGCGGGAAGTCCTGTAGCTTCTTTTAACTCTTTAACAAGCTGCCAGCCGTTAAATGCATCAAGGAAGTTGATGTATCCGGGGCGGCCGTTTAATACTTCAACCGGAAGGTCGCTTCCGTCCTCCATGTAAATGCGGGAAGGCTTCTGATTGGGGTTACATCCGTATTTTAACTGAATTTCGTTCATAATCTGTACTCCTACTTGGTGTTTTTATTAACGATTCTGGTCTCCCACTTGCCTGTCTCAAGGTCAACGAAACGGGTGAAGAGAGATACTTTATTTTCAAAGTTTAAGCTTTCCCACAAATTGTGAGTAAAGGAATCGATGTCGCCTCTGATGTGTACCACTTCGGGTTCGCCTTCAAAGCTGGGTAAGGGCTCATCGTCCTTCATGTAAGTGTGAAGGAAACGTCCCTCGCCGATGCGGGGCTTGTCGTAAAAGAAGTTATAACGGTTGCAGGCGCTTCCGTCACCGTTATTGGACTTAAGTATGTTCATTTCGTAGGAAAAAGAATCTCCCTCGAAGTGTAAAATTCCTGAAATTCTGGGGGTGTAGTTGGGTTCGTCGGGCTCAAACTCGCGGGTTCTTAATGCCGCATCAAAGCTCTTGCCTGCGCGAAGTCCGTCGTATACGGTATCGGTCTGGTCACCGTTGGTAACGATGGTGTGTGAACCGAATACTCTTACGGGAGCGTAGATAATAAGTGAAGGGTCAGACATTTTGGAAGGATCGAATGCTTCGGTACGAATACCCTCGCCCTCTTCCACAAACACGCGGTTACGTGAGTTAACGCTTCTTCCCATGATGAAATAAGCGATAACCGCCTTTCTGCCGTCCTCGGAACGTCCGATTACGATACCTCTTCCGGGATAAGCATTGGTCTTAAGTAATTGTGACAGTTCAAAAGTTCTCATAGGTGCCTCCTAAGACAATAGGTATAAAAAAAGCCGACAATCTGAGCGGCTTCGCCCAGACGGTCGGCATTCTGTCATCTATACTCCCTGTGGTCAATTCCACTTCCGTCAGTCATATAGACCTTATGAATTTAGATTAATAAAAAAGAATTACGCTGTCAACAGCAATTTGCACAATAACATGCGCTTTCTTTTACCAGATGGTGACGTTATAGCTGTTATCGGATTGATCAAACTTTATAGTTCCGCCCCCTCCTTTACAGTTAAGCTTCGATGTATCGATTCCCACCGCGGGATTGTACGAAATCTTTAACATATCGGGGCTTGGATGCTTCTTTACAAGGGTAAGTCCGTTTATATCAAGCTGCGAATACTCGCTTACCTGCCAACCGAGGCGCCCGCCGGTTAAGGTGATGGAACCGGTAATCTTAAGACTCGCGCCGGGTTTTAAAGTCATGTACTGGTAGTCCTGATTGGGAAGCACGGTATTGCCCACGTCAATTTCAAGCTTGGTCCAGAAAGCGTAGTCTCTGCCGTAATCGCCTTCAACGCTGTCGGCGTCACCCTCGGTGAGAATTGCGGTCACAACCTTTGTCTCAAGCGCGTTCTGCTCTTCATACGTAGTTCCGGGGCCCTGGTATCCAAAGCCTTCATTCATTCCTTCGTCATCTATGCCGTAGCTTATATAACCTGTAAACGGAGGGCATTCCGGAGGATTATTGGGCTCATATCCGGCCGGGGCGATAACATTTTTGTAGTTCGTTTCTCTTATCAGGACGAAATTGCAGCCACCGCCTACCCAATCGGGATGGTTAAAAGAATTAATGTCGGCCGAAAGTCCCGACAAATCAACCTTGCCGGCGTTCTCAAGCTCTATACCCGTGCGCTTATCGGGAGTAGTGGGAGCTACTGCGGGCCACATACCTGTAAAGGTTACCGTATGCCCCTCGCAGTGTATTATTACGCCGGTGAGCGTATCGCTCGATACATCTATGACTATATCCCCGCCAAGCGTCACTTCATCGATGCCCTGATTAAGGCGCGCGCGAATCTCTTCCACACTTGAAACAGGCTTTTTACGTTCGGCTTCTGCAACTTCCTCGGCCTTTCTGCGCTCATCTTCTTCTCTGATGCGTCTTTCTTCTTCCGCCAGGCGTTCTTCTTCACGCTCTTGTTCGCGTCTTGCTTCCGAAATCTCCCAGGCATAGGCTTCGGTATAGATGCTTATGCGCTCGGCGAATCGCTCTTTGTCCTCGCCGAAGTATCCCGTTTCGGCCTTGGGTGCGATTTCTTTGACAATTTCTTTAAAGACCGACGCGTATTCTTTTTCGGAGTCGCCGCCCTCGGGAGTCATGAGCTGGATTTCCGTAACTTTCCCGTGGTTGTCGTACTGCGAATGGAACTTGAAAAAGGCTATAAATGCATCCTTGTAGCTCTTGCCGATGTAATCGTCTTTTATCGTAAACTCGCTCATGTCGCTGTTTACGCCGCAGTCGACCACCGTGTCACCGTTGCAGATTGTTAAGAACTGCCAGTCTGCGCCGTCCTCAAAAGCAATTCTGATGCCTACATATCTGTCGCCCGTTTTGGGTGTGTAGGAACCGTCTTCGTTAAGTTCGACTTTTTGGGCAGTCGCATAATCTACCTGATTTCTTACCGAAGTTACCTCAGTACTGCTGCCGGTCTCTCCGCACGCACTCAGCAAAAGAAGCCCTGCCGCAAGAATCGCTGTTATCGCTGTCCCCTTTATTTTTCTCATATAATTACAGCCTCCGTTTTATCACTTTCTTTGACTGTCTATAAAGTCTCTTGTGTAGCCGTCTTCGAGCACCATGTTGTAAAGCCAGCCCGAGTTCGAAGTGTCGCCGCCGCCCGCGATGTTAAGGATGCGGGATAGGTCGTCTTTGACGTATACAAACCAGCTCATCTTGGAGGTGGAACCGCAGGCCGTTGTGGCTACCCTGTTGCCGTCACGGTCGAATACTTCAAGGATTCCGTAGGCTTTAACCGCCACATACTGAGAATCGGATGTAAACCAGGCTGCCTGGCCACCGTAGCCGATTGTCCATAAGGGTTCGCCGGTTTCCGCATTTAGCATATACTGGCCCATGTCCCTCGAACCTGTGTCGTTACCCCAGAAGAGTATGGTCTCGTCGGGGGAGAGGGTAAGCTTTGTGCCTCTTGAACCGGTCTGGAAAGTCCATACCATCTTGCCGGTCTTTCTGTCTATGCAGCATAATTTGTTGTCATTGCCGCCGGTGGCTTTGGGGGATACGTACAGGTACTTGCTCGACATAATCATATCAATGGGGAAATTTCCCGCAGTGAATGTCTGCCAAAGAATCGCACCGGTCTTTGTATCAAAGGCAGCAATGCTTTCCTGACTGCCCATATAGAGCACCGAATCGTCTTCAGAGAAAATAAGGTGACGTACCTGGGCGCCTCTGTAATTGCTCCAAAGGACTTCTTTTGTCGCTATATCCATGACTCCGAAACAATTCTCGCCGTTTATATCAAGTGCCACAAGTCTGTTATCATGGGAAATATCCATGGCTCTGGTACCGTGATTAAGTTCAAATACTGCTTTGCCGGACAAATCAAATATCGTTGCCTTACCTATATTGGCGGGCGGATTCTCAAAGTCAGCAATTTGTGATGCTTGGTTCGGAGGCGTAATAACGGTTCCCACAAGTGTTCCGTCGGGGCTTACGCATACGCAGCAGGTCTGAAGGCCGGTGGGCTTCCTCATAAGGAGTTCTCCGTCATGATTGAACACATTTAAGTATGCGGTCTTATTGGCCCCGGGAGTTTCATCGTGGAACTTAACCGTTGCCAGTATGTCGCCACCGTAATCGTAGTAATTTGCCTGTCCGCCGTAATCTTCTTCTTTGTAGTAGTCATATACAAGGTAGTCGTATTTGTCGGGCACTACCATAGTCAGTTCATATTCTTTTGCTTCGGTGGGCTGTACAAATGCCGTCTTCTGCCCGTAGATACGTCTGCCTTTTATGAAATCCGAGTAGTTGACGCCTTCCTGCACTTCTCCGTCAAGGGCGAAGAGTTCGCCGATTACCATCGTTACCATCCTGCCATCAACAGGCGCCTTTTCACCGTTGGCCATAAAAACGAATCTTGCGTAGGTTTCGTCGGTCTTGTATTTAAGTACAGGTACCGTAACTGCAAAAGAACCGTCTATGGATGTAAAATATTCTTTTGACCCCACTCCCAGAGCTTCCATGTTTCCGGCAGAATCATCAAAGCCATGCACTGTGAAAGGCATAAAAGCAAGAGGCTCGCCCTGTTCATTAACCATATGACCCTTAATGACGGCGTGCTCACAGTTCCAACCATCGAAAGAACCGGTGCGATTCTTCATGATTAGAAGAATGTCCTCACTCTTTTCCCTTGTACGAATCGCAGGTCTAGGGTCTTCGCCTTTGTTAATAAGTGCGACCTCGCTTTCTTTCATGGGGTATGTTTTTAAATACCAGTGAGAGTTCATATTTTTGTGACTGCTGTAATCCATGCGAATATATGTCATCTCACCCGGCTCCAGAACGTCCTTGGGAATGGCCGCAAGAACGGTTTCATCGTTTGCCAGTTCGTCTATCTTATCGTATGCCGCGTCGTACTCGGGAAGTGCTTTTAGTGCCTTTATCCACTTGCTTGTGTCACCGGTTCCGCTGCAGTCTATGAATGCATAGTCTATGTACACGGGTGTGTCTGAAACGTTGGTAATTCGCGCCACTCTGCCGATATTTTCATACCATTCGACGGAAATGTTGCGGGGGCCTTCGACTTTTACATAGTCATTCTGTGCCAACACTTCGCAGCCAAACTCGGAAAAATAAGGAAAAAATGCATCTCCATCCTCAATGGTGGCATATTGAGCCATATCAATCTTAGGGTTGGCCTCGAGTTTCTTATTAAGTTCGGAAGCACTCATGGCCGGAAATACGGTGTCGGGAGTGATACCGTAAAGATCTAAAACCGCATGCACCTTTTCAATGTCTGTCTCACCGATATCATGAAACTTATAGTATTCATCCCAGCGATATATATTACATTCCATAGTCTCCCACTTATAGGCTCCGAATGCCTTCTCAAGTGTAGCGCGAACGTTGTCTGGAAGTCCGCGCAGGTTGGCATAAATTACCGCCAGCTGATAGATATCCCAGCAATCGCTGAGTCCGCTGTCTATTTTGGCCTGAACTGCTTCTTTGGTGAAGGTCTTGTCTCCCCAGGGTGAAGGGACGGCAGTCGGTTCCTCTTCTGTCTCTGAGGGAACGGGAGCAGAAGTTTCGACTTCCTTTTTCACCTCTGACACAGTAGCGGAATCAGATACCTCTGTTGAGGCCGGCTCTGCTTTGCCGCATGCCATTGTCGAAAGAATAAGTACTGTAACGAGTCCGATGGCAGTCTGTTTTTTCATGTTTCCTCCGATAGAGCACATAACATTGTGCATTATTTGTTATAAGTATACAGACAACCTATTAACTTAACTATAGCAAAACGGGCGACTCCTTTCGGAATCGCCCGTCTCATCATTCATATTTATTTGCCCTTATTAAGGATTTCATCCTTCAAATCTCTTGCAAGGTCCTTGATACGAGGGCCGGCGGTTTGAGACTGAAGAATATTGGCTATCATCTTCTGGGCCACGTCAAGGTGACCGGTCATGGTGCCGAGGACTGCGATAAGGTAGTTGATGGTCATTTCATCCATGCCGCACATGGGGAAGTTTTCTCCCTGAACCGCTGCCACGAAACCGTCGAAGGCGTTCTTGGAGAATTCAAGCTCCATAGCCTTGGTCTTCTGATAGTCGGCGTGAGCCTCACCGATTTCTTCGGCCTTGCCTCTTGCCATCCAGGATGCCTTAAGACAGATGTATGCTTTTTCACTTGCTTTTGCACCCTTTACGATAGCATTTACGAGAGCCATCTTGTAACGCTCGATTGCTTCATCGTAAGAGTAAATCTCTGATGTGTCGGGCTTGGGTTTAAAGGCGGGTGTAATCTTTGCTTTAATCTTCTGGGCCTGAACGTTCAGAATCGAAGGAAAATATCTCGAAAGAGCGGTATAACCGCACTTAGGACACATGATAACATCGTATTTGGCAATATCAACGTCCTGATATACGGGACGAAGGTCCTTGTCGGAGCGAAGCAGTTTTGCTTTTCCTGCCTTAACCGCTTTAGTCTTAAATTCGGTGTCGCAAATAGGGCACTTCTGTGTCTTTTCAAGCAGATAGTCCTTCTCTGTAGGCACATATGCGGCCTTTTTGGCTTCTTCTTTTTTCTCCTCCTCAAAAAGAGACATTCCTTCAAGGCCGTCAAGGCCAAAGGAACCGAGTCCCGATAATAAACTGTCTCCCATGATTACCTCCGTTATTTAACATATTTATTTTCAAAGTCTTCGGCGGGCATGGGCTTGTCAAAGTAGAATCCCTGAATCATCTTAATCTTCATGCCTTCCAAAACTTTATACTGCTTCTCTGTTTCGATTCCTTCCACGCAGACGTTTACGCCTATGGTCTCCGCAAGCTCCGCCACCATCTTGATGAAGGACTGGGAATATGCGCTCTCCGCAAGGTCCTGCACAAAGCTTTGGTCCACTTTGATAACGTCGAAAGGAATCTCTCTTATGTGATTGAGTGAAGAATAGCCTGTTCCGAAATCATCCAAAGCCAGCTTGACGCCTAAAGCTTTGATGCCGTTAAGGATGGTCTTCATTCTTTCCATATCGTTGATGGCAAGACTCTCCGTAACCTCTAAAGTAAGGTTCTTGGGCGTAATGCCGGTTTCTTTGATGGTGCGGGCTATAATGTCCACAATGTCCGGCTGTAACAACTGTACCACAGACAAATTAACGTTAACCTTATAATCGGGATGACCGTTGTCATTCCAGGATTTACATTCCTCGCAGGCTTTCTTGAGCACGTGATTGCCTATGGGGTTAATAAGTCCCAGATATTCCGCAAGAGGGATAAAGTCGCCGGGAGCGATAAAACCAAGGGCAGTGGAGTGCCATCTGATAAGGGCTTCCGCACCGATACAGCGGTTGGAGTCGGTTACGTCCACGATGGGCTGGTAGTAAACCTCAAACTCTCTGTAGCCGGAAGTCATGGCATCGCGCATGTTCTTCTCCATGTCAAGACGCTCGCTCGAAGAAGAAACTATGCTGTCCGAGTATCTGGCCACGCGGTTCTTGCCGCTTTTTTTGGCATCGTACATGGCGATGTCGGCCTTTTTGATAAGGTCGAGAACGCTGGCGCCGCTTTCGGGGAACTCTACCACGCCCATACTCATGGTGCAGTAGTAGTCCGCGTCCTTAAGGTACCAGGGTTTGCTGAATATGTCTTCAATCTGCTCGATAATGCGCTTGAAGGAATCGTAAGACTCCGGAGGCACAATAATGACGAATTCGTCGCCGCCCATTCGATAGCAGGTATTTCTGATACCCTCGATACGCTGAAGGGAATGGGAAATTGCCTTCAGGAGCACGTCGCCGTACTGGTGGCCGAGGCCGTCGTTAATATGTTTAAAGTCGTCAAGGTCAAGGTACAAAAGTGCGCCCTTGGTACCTGCGGTCTTGGCGGCGTCTATATGCATTGCAAGGTCTCTTTCACAACACATACGGTTGTAAAGACCCGTAAGGAAGTCCGTGTAAGCCTGCTGCTCTATGCGGCGCTGATAGCTTTTTTTGTCCGTAATATCGTAGGCTGCGCACAAAGAAACCTTTCTGCCGTCCACCCAGTTGATGTAGGTGTAGTGAAGGTCGTACCAGCGGTTCTTGGCAGCGTGGTTGACTTCGTAATTGCCCACTTCTTTGGACTCGGGGAGGGCACCGTCGAAAAGTTCGTCGAGGCTGCCGCTTAGGAATTCCTCATTGAATATGTTCTTTAAAACCCTGTTGGCAAAAAGAGGGGAGCCGGTCTCGGTGTCGCGAACGTAAATAGCGCTTCCCACATTGTCAAGGATGGCCTCCAAAGAAGCAAAAGAACTTGCAAGTGAATTCTTCTGAATACGCTTGGTAAGGATGCTCTGAAGAATCTTCATGGCATCGTACAAAAACTTAACTTCCTCGGTCTTCCATTTTTTGTCGGGATGAGAATCCATGAAACAAGAGTACATGGCTACTCCGTTGCCAATCTGGATAGGAAGAACGCATACTGCGGTCATATTAAGAGCATCAAGGATTTCTTTGTCCGGAATGTCGGCGTCGGAATCAGAAGAGATTACGAGGGGCTTGTCGGTATAAAGAAAATGGAACCTGGGCTGGCCGATATGCTGGTCGAAACAGGATACGGCACCGTGAGCCGTCCACTCAGCCGCAATGTCCATGCTGTCCATGCCTCTCTTGACCCTTGCTATAAAAGCGGTGGCGATGTTTAAGTATTCGCCAACGATTTTAAGCATCTCATTCATGATGACTTCTATAGCGTCATTGGAGTCAAGAAGCTGTACCACCTCTGAAATGGCCTCAACTCTCTTAAGGGAAGCCAGTGCTTCTTCCTCGGAGTATTTGGAACGCATGCTCTCGGCTTTGGCGGTAGCCAAAGAAAGCTTGGACGTAAGTATTAACTGGGTTACGTCCCTGCATATATCAATAGAGTCGGTGAATTTCTTAAAAGAAGTCGCCCTTGAGAAATTGTCGGGCGAAACACTGCCGGGCATGGCAAGAAGGTCCGGGTCGTTCATGACACCTATCAGGAGCCAGGTTACAATTACCTCGCCATTAACATGAAGCGAGACACCTGCTACCTTAATGTTGGGTATGCACGTGTCTTCCTGAGCCTGTACTTCCAAGTCGTCTCCGGACACTCTTTCAAAAAGATTGTCCAAAGCTTCCTGCCCGATAAGATTGATTAGTTTTTTGCCTTCAGACGGTTCTGTGGTGAGGTCGCAAATAACTTCTCCCCTGGAATTGTATCCGATCATATACAGGTCGGCCACCTGGCTGTAGCGAAGGGCCATTCTGTAAACAATCATGATATCAACCGTCAGATTCCCGGACAGAACACCGGGATTACCATAGATTGTATTATTGTTCTCCACAAATAATGCCTCTTATTCCCCTAGGTTTATATTAACATAACATCGGAATTCTATCAAGAATAGCATGTGATATTGCAAGAACAAATTATGGCAGAATGCCCTGAAATGCTGAGAAATAAAGGGTTTAGAAAACCCGGTGCCGTGTGGCACCGGGTTTTAGGCCAAATCTTATAAAGCGTCCGATGAATAGTTGGGAGCTTCTTTGGTAATGTGAATGTCGTGGGGGTGGGACTCACGAAGAGCTGCTGCGGAGATTTTAATGAATCTGCCGTTTTCTTTGAGCTCATCGATGGTCTTGCATCCGCAGTAGCCCATGCCGGCACGGAGACCGCCGAGAAGCTGGAACACTGTGTCTTCTACACTTCCCTTGTAAGCTACACGACCTTCAACGCCTTCGGGTACGAGTTTCTTGGCATCGGACTGGAAGTATCTGTCCTTGGAGCCGTTCTCCATGGCTGCGATGGAACCCATGCCACGGTAAACCTTGTATTTACGTCCCTGATAGAGTTCGAATTCGCCGGGTGCTTCGTCACAGCCCGCAAACATTGAACCCATCATGCAGACATTGCCGCCTGCGGCAATAGCCTTGGTGATTTCGCCTGAATATTTGATACCGCCGTCTGCGATAATCGGGATGCCGTATTCTTTGGCAACCTTGTAACATTCCATGATGGCGGTAACCTGGGGAACACCGATACCTGCAACCACACGGGTGGTACAGATGGAACCGGGTCCGATAC
>CAMNCH010000018.1 GCA_946534145.1 uncultured Lachnospiraceae bacterium | reverse complement strand
GGAACACCGATACCTGCAACCACACGGGTGGTACAGATGGAACCGGGTCCGATACCTACCTTGACAGCGTCTGCGCCGGCTTCGATAAGTGCCTTGGTAGCTGCGCCTGTTGCTACGTTACCTGCGATGACCTGAAGGTCCGGATATGCTTCTTTTATCATCTTAACGCACTTGATAACGTTGGCTGAGTGGCCGTGTGCCGAGTCAAGTACGATAACGTCAACCTTGGCTTCCACAAGAGCTGCTACTCTTTCAAGACAGTTGGCTGTAATACCTACGCCCGCACCGCAGAGGAGACGTCCCTGAGCGTCCTTGGCAGCAAGGGGATATTTGATGGTCTTCTCAATGTCTTTGATGGTGATAAGACCCTTTAAGTTAAAGTCGTCATCAACAATGGGAAGCTTCTCTTTTTTGGCCTTGGCTAAGATTTTCTTGGCTTCTTCTAAGGTGATGCCTTCTTTTGCCGTAACAAGGCCTTCGCTTGTCATGTTTTCTTTTATCTTCTTGGAAAAGTCTGTTTCGAATTTTAAATCGCGGTTGGTGATGATGCCTACGAGCTTCTTACCCTCAGTGATGGGAACTCCGGAGATACGGAATTTGGCCATGAGGTTATTGGCATCTGCAAGAGTGTGCTCGGGAGAAAGAGAAAATGGATCGGTGATTACACCGTTTTCTGACCTCTTAACTTTATCTACTTCTTCGGCCTGTTCCTGAATGGACATGTTCTTGTGAATAATACCGATGCCGCCCTGTCTTGCCATGGCAATAGCCATACGGTGTTCGGTAACTGTGTCCATGCCGGCACTCATAAGGGGAACGTTTAATTTAATCTTCTTGGTAAGATAAGTGGTTACGTCCACCTGATTGGGAATGACTTCGGAATAAGCGGGCTCTAAGAGCACGTCATCAAAAGTAATGCCTTCACCGATAATCTGACTCATTGATAATCCTCCTATTTTCTTTTTCTTATAACAAAACTGCCGGAAACTGTTTTCGCGCCGGCAGTTTTAAATTTGCTAATGAATGTAACACACCGCGCGGGTATTGTCAATCACTAAATACCTTTCTCGGCGCAACATTTTTTAGAAGTTTAACCATTTCATCGTTGGGCTCAAAAATAACCTTCTGAGAGCCTTCGTAGTAAAAGCAGTAGCGTACCTCGGGCTGACCTGCGATTCCGCTTGAGTAGTCAAGTTCCTTGACCTGTCTGTTCCTGTAGGAGTCAAGGTGGTAGGACTTAAGGGGAGCAAGAATCTCCATCTTGTCTACCTGGTAAACGCCCACGCGCTTTCTTTTGGACTTATTCATGACCTTGTCGATGGTGATTTCTTTGTCAAGGTATAAGTATTCGTACTCGATGTTGGCGTACATGCCCACAAAGTAGGAGCCCACGCCGAAGGCTATGGCAATAATGATTAAGATGTTGCCAAGTACGAAGGAGCCCAGAAAGGCAACCGCCGCAAGACCCATCAGTAAATATTTAAGAAATAACATGACTCCCGAAGGTTTTCTTTCGACCATAACCTCAATATATGATTCGCTCATAACTGTTCCTCTTCTCTTTAAGAATGTGTAATGCTAAATGCTTATCATTAATATATCAGACTTTTAAAATAAATCAAAACCATTTAAGGATTTTAACAAAATTTTCACTTTTTGAACATTGACCCCGGGGCGCGGTTGGCCGATAATAGTCCTATCATTTGAAAGAGAGGTTTTATTATGCCTGTTATCGACGATATCAGAGACAGCCAGAAGATGTTAAAAGGTAAGGGCTTCAAATATAAGTTTCAGTACTTCTGGGAGTATTACAGAGTTCCGACGATTATTATACTTGCGGTGATTGCCATAGTTGTGTCCATTATCACTACCATGATTCGCAATAAGCCGGCTTCTTTTTCCGTGGCATTTATAAATGCCGTGGCTATGCCGGATTCGACTGCTTTTGCCGCTGCTGCGGGAATTGATGAGACACAGGGGATTGTGGCTTTCGACGGAGGATACATTATTTCCACCGACCCCGACAATATCACCGAAACCACCTACACTTCCGCTCAGAAGCTTATGGCCTCAGTGGCAGGCGCAACCCTTGATACCATGATTTGTACCGAAGATTTGGCTCACGGATATTTAAATTCCCAGATGTATGCGGATTTGCGCGAGATTTACTCCGATGCCGAGCTTAAAGCTCTTGGCGACAAGGTACTGTGGGGCACTCCCACCGACCCCGAAACCGGTGAAGTTTTCGGTCCCGAAATGCCCTATGCGATTTGCATAGGCTCCGCTCCCGCCATCACTTCCGTTCCCTGCTACTTTGACGAGGACGTCTGCGTAGCCGTCATCGCCAACGCTCCCCACAAAGACAGAGTGAAGGCATTTGTTGATTTTTTGTTTGAGTGGAAAGCCGAATAGATTTATTATTGGTATGTGAAGCCCTCGGCGCGATGCGGAGGGCTTTTTTATGCCCGGATAAAAGTGTTACAGTTCAAAGATTTCTACCAGCATTTTCCTGATACCCCGCAAATCAAGCGGGCTTTCGCCTACTTCGTAGGATACTAAAAGATTCTTCCCAAGGTAGATTCCGCTTGCACGATATTCATCCATTTTAATAAAATTGTCAGCCCTGTAGCTTGCCAGGTCCAGCCGTCCCAGGTGTTCAAAATAGAATTCTTCTTTTGTCTTAACCTTAAGCAGCGTGAAGTCGGGAAAGCGCATATTGCCGTTCACCATACGTATTCCTTCCTCGTAGCGATAAGGAATGCCCAAATCGTAAAACATATTGGCCAGAAATCCCTCCGACTTCGTCCTCACCTTGTCGCCCCTGTTGGTGTCGCAAGTCTTCTCTTCCGGCTTGTAAGGGTTCGTCTTAAACGGCTGCTTAAGCCACGCCTCGGCGTAGAGGGCGTCGGTCGGAATGTAGGGGCGGATGAGTTTGCGGCGGTGCTCCGATAAATCATCATATACCGCATTCGCATTTTCTGAGGATAATTGTTTTATGCTTTTTTCCAATCGCTCCAGCTCTTTTCGTGCGATTTTAACAAATTCGGAATTATAATCCTTTTGAGCAAGCGTTCTCACCAATGCCATGTCTCCCTTGGAGATGTATTCTCCCGAATGGCCGCTCCCGTCCGAAACCCGATAATATCTTGGGCATCCTCTGTTCACGGATATCCTGAGTCGTCCTTCGGGGAAAGTTCCGATTTCTTTTTCCGCCCGACGTATTGCCTGTTTTAGCAACGGAATTCTCTTATCCATTTGTTTCAGTATTTCTTTCATATAGTTCTCCTTTACTTGATAATTCTCTTTTAAAGTGACTTTGTTGACCCATATGCGCTCTTTTCTGCAACAGGGTCATCTTTTTGTTCTCATTTTTACTGTTTTTTGTGAATAGCGTTGACCTAATCGATGCTTTTTAAGTTATAGGGTCAACATTCTTTCCACGAATTAATCACTTTGGTAAAAAAAAGATGACTCTATCGCCCTAGAAATGCCTCTGGGGTCAACAAGTGCTCTTTTTTGACGGCCGAAATGTGCGCACGAGCACGGATGCAATGACCCAATAAGCCAAAATGGCCTGATAGAGTCATCCATTGATGTAAAAAAAGTAATCTGTTTGGGATTCTAAGCCTCAAAACGGCTTAAGCGGGGGCGCCGGGAACGGCGCCCTCGGTTGAAAAATCAAAAGTGTTCGCGCGAACGAGCGCGCTGGACAAATAGTGTAAACAGCGGACAAACCACTGGGCAAAGCCCGCGTATTCATCCGATAAATAAATATAGAGAAGCACAAAGGCCTCTGAAACTCATAGCTACCTGCGGAGCTTGTCAATCTCCTTTAGTTCGTCGACTGAGAAATAATAGTGTTTGCCGCAGAAACGACAGTTAACCTCTATAGTCTCGCCGGCATCAATCATTTCTTTCATGTCAGATGCGCTGAGGGAAATAAGACCTTTGGCGAAACGGTCTTTGGAACAGTTGCAATAAAAGCTTGCGGGAATGGTATCGTTAAACTCGATATCAAAACCGTCAAGAACCTTCTTAACAATATCCTCAGGCGACATACCGCTGTCGAGAAGCGCAGTAACCGAGGTAATCCCCTTAAGGTTCTGCTCAAGTCTGTCCACCACCTCATCGGGAGCAAAAGGCATAAGCTGCACAATAAAGCCGCCGGCGCAACGCACGGTATTGTCCTTGTTCATAAGAACTCCGAGCCCTACGGATGAAGGCACCTGTTCGCTGGACATAAAATACTCGGTAAGGTCGTCACCGATTTCCCCTGTCACTAGCATAGTCTCACCCACGTAGGGCTCTTTAAGACCAAGGTCCTTAATAACCGTCAAAAATCCGGGGGCCAAAGCACCGCCCACATCAAGCTTACCCACAGAATTGGGCGGAAGCATCACATCAGCCACCACGGGATATCCTTTAACACGTCCGTGGGAATCCGCAGTAACCGTAAGACCTTTCGCAGGTCCGCCCGACTTAATCTGAAGTGTCAGGATATCCGCATCACCCTTCTGCATAACGCCCATCATGGCGCCTGCGGTAAGCAGACGTCCAAGAGCCGCCGTCATAACGGGGCTCGTATTGTGAGCCTGTCTGGCAGTCTCCACCAATTCTTTTGTATCTGCCGCAAATATGCGAATATACGCATTGGCGGCTGTTGCACGTACTATATAATCACTCATTTTCCACACTCTTTTGCTACTATTACTATTCTCTCGCTGTCCTCGGTAGCTTCACCTTTGGTATCCGCATCGTAAGCCTTCAAAAAAACAAGTCCCGACGCCTCAACCGCTCTCTTCATCTCCAAAAGCGTATATCCCCTCTGCAGATGAGTCTCCGTAAACCTTCTGAAAAGCTCCCCTTCGCGGACAAAGAAAGTAATATCATACTCATTGATATCACTCTCCTCATCGTAGAAATTCTCCCAGATGAAGCTTTCGTCCTCACGGTTCTCCGCAATGGTGCTCTCACCGATAACATCACGATATTTGTGTCTTGTGTTAAAGTCAAAAACAAAAATCCCGGAAGGATCCAGATAATTGTTAACAAGTTTAAAAACCGTCACAAGTTCGGACTCTTCCAGAATATAATTGATACAGTCGCAGACACTCACTACTGCTGCCACTGTACCGTAAAGTTCAAACTCGCGCATGTCCTGACACAGGTACAGAATGTCCGAAGAATCCCCTTCCTTGGCCCTGGCCGCCATGAGCATTTCCTCCGAAGAATCGATGCCTATCATGTCAAAGCCCTTGTCACGAAGTCGTCTCGTCATCTCTCCCGTGCCTGCACCGAGATCGCACACCAATCCACCGGTTATGCCGTTTTCACGCAAGTTATCCACAATATTCTCACACCATTCGTCATAAGGTGTGTCTTCCATAAATTCGTCGTACACCGACGCAAAATCAGTATATGCGTCCATACACAGCCCTCCGGCCTAAGCCATAAACATCTGTGAAATCCAAAGCACAATCTTGGTGCCGGTACCCATAATGATACCGGCCAAAACCACACCGCTCATAACCGCCGCAATACTCTTCTTAAAATCCATATCAAGGATGGAAGCCGCAAGTGTACCGGTCCACGCACCCGTACCGGGAAGCGGAATACCTACGAAGAGAAACAGTGCAAAATAAAGTCCTTTTCCGGCCTTTTCCTTAAGCTTCTCGCCGCCCTTATGACCCTTCTCGAGGCAGAAGGTGAAGAACTTGCCGATAACCTTTTTGTCCTTGCCCCACTCAAGCACCTTACGGGCGAAAAAGAAAATGACGGGCACCGGAAGCATATTGCCCACAATTGCTATAATGTAGCTCGGTAACACCGGAAGTCCCGCCGCAAGGGCATAAGGCACCGCAACTCTCAGCTCAATGAGGGGCACCATGGAAATAAGGAACGTAATAATATATTTCTTAAGCATTTTCAAACTCTCCCAAAATCTTTTCAAGCGTATCTATTACAACACGCATTTCTTCATCAGTACCTATGGAAATCCGTAAATAATCCTTAATAATGTCTCCGTTAAACGCACGGACAAGAATTTTTTCTTCTCTCAGGCGCTTAAAGATGTAATCACGGGGCACCGACTCATGACGGGCAAAAATAAAGTTGGTCTTGGAATCCGCAAAAGAAAATCCAAGTCTCTTAAGCTCGCCCTTGGTCCACTCTCTGGTCTTGATGACCGCCGCAACAGTCTTCTCAAAGTACTCCCTGTCCTTAACAGCCGCGGCACCCATTAAAAGCGCCGGTGTATTCATGGTATAAGAGTTAAAAGAAAACTTCACATCAAGCATATACTTAATGAGCTTACGGGAACCCATGGCATAACCAATGCGAAGACCCGCCAAAGAACGGGACTTTGAAAAGGTCTGCACCACCAGAAGGTTCTCATATTTGTCTATCAAAGGAAGGGCCGACTCACCGCCGAAATCCGTATAAGCTTCATCGATGATGACCACCTGATCTCTGTTGTGCTCAATAATGTCCTCAATATCCTTAAGGGGAAGATTGGCTCCCGTAGGCGCATTGGGATTGGCCAGCACTACGCCGCCGTTTGGCACGAAATAATCTTCCTTGCGAACGGAGAAATCCTCCATAAGAGGAATCTGCTTAAAGGGAATCCTGTAAAGATTCGCCCATACATCGTAAAAAGAATAAGTAATATTCGGAAAAAGGATAGGCACATCACTGTTAAAAAACGTAAGAAATGCCATGCTCAAAACATCGTCCGAACCTACGCCCACAAAAACTCTGTCGCTGTCCACATGATAAAAATCAGCAATGGCATCCACAAGCACCGAGCAGGTGGGGTCAGGATATTTCTTTAAACTCACGGCATCCATGTTCTTAAGGACGTCAAATACGCCGGGTGCCGGAGGATAAGGGTTTTCATTGGTATTAAGCTTTATAAGGTTGGAAACCTTGGGCTGTTCGCCGGGAACATAAGGTTCCACCGTTCTCACATAATCTTCCCACATAACGCACATTTCCTTTCGAAAGTACTGTACACATAGAAATACTCATTAAGTTTAAAGGGTTTTTTCCATTATTTCAATAGTTAAAGTTTACTGTATTAAGGGTACAAAGAAGCCGGTTCTCTGCATTTTAACAAAGAACCGGCCTTAAAAACCTTATTTAATACTTAAACGCAATCCCTTCATCCGTGGGAATGGTGGTATCTTCGCCTTCAAGCATGACGCTTACGGGCGTTTTCTTTTTAAATTCTTTCTTCCAGGGAGAAATGTACAAAAGGTACTTTCCGTGTGAAGTAAGCTTCTCACCCGGCACAATGGCTGTAAGGCCGCTTGCGGATTTGATGACGCGGCATTTGGTGATAATACGCTTTTTGCCTCCCTGTACTACGTACACGTAGTTGAATCGTGATACAAAGAACGCTCCTATCAAAAGAAGAAGTACTCCCACGGGAAGTGTAAGTCCTCCCACAGAAGCCGCAAGTATTGAAGCTTTGCCTGTGTTATCGCCGGATAAATCCTCTGAATCGGCCTCTTCCTCACACGCAAATTCTTCCACAGACTCAATCACTTCTTCTTCGAAATTGTGAGACGCCTCCGCTTTTGCCGCTGCGGTAAGGTCCTTTACGAGGATAAGCTTTCCTTCGGGACTTCTGCCGAGGGTGCCCTTTACAAGAATTGCGCTTTTTACAGACGCATCCTTAAGCGTCCCGAAAGCATCTTTTTCGGATGCATCGCCTGAAGCGGTGTTTCCCGCATTTTTACCGGAGCTTTTTCCGTCTGAAGTTTTAGATGAATCGGTTACAGTCTTGGTGTCGGATGCTTTTTCTTTACCGGCTTTATCCTTTGAAACCTTATCTTTGGCCGCTTTTTCCGCGGCAATTCTGTCGGCCTCGGCTTTTTCTTTTGCTGCTTTCTCGGCTGCAACACGCTCGGCTTCTCTTCTTTCGGCCTCCACGACCTTGGGGTCTCTGCCCACGTTGGAGACATTATAAGAAGTCTCGGTGATGTTGCCTGCCGCATCCCTGACACGGATACTTACGTTTCCGTTTGATGTAACCTTATAAGAATTGGCCGCACCGAAGGCTCCGCCGTTAAAAGAATACGCCGCGTTGGAAAGACCGAGACCCTCGTCGTGAGCTTCAACCGTAAGTGTTACACCGCTTTCGCTCCAGTCTTCCGTGTTCTTTTTTACCGAATCGATAACGGGAGCCGCTTTGTCGATGCAGTTTACGGTACAGGATACGCTTACGTTTCTTCCTCTTGAATCGGTAACGGTGGCTGTGTAAGTGCCGTTCTCCGTAACTTCAAAAGAAGAATCGGAAGTGCTTCCGGCACCGAAGTTATAGGGAGCACCGGCAAGAGCAAACTCCGAAGTCGTGCCGCTTATGTCCACCTTTAAGGTAACACTTCCGTTGGTAGGCGCATTTGAAGTCGCATTGAGGCTTACATTGGCAATAGGCGTGTTCTCATCCATTCCGCAGGCTGCTTCCCGAGCTGTGTAGGTATGGGAACCCGGAGGATCGGGGTTCTCATTTCTTAAATAAGTACCGCACACGGTACAATACTGTCTATAAGCCACATCTATGGGGTTTCTGTGTCCGCTTTCGCAACGGTCCCAGTAGATTATCTGCACAAAAGAACGAAACACTCCGCATCCCGGACAATGATAATCCGCTCTTGTTATTTCGTCCCTGATAATGTGGTTGGTACATGTTTTGGTTACATTCTGATAACATGCATCAGTGTGAACATGTCCGAAGGACGCCGCATGTGAATTGTTACTGCTTAAAAGGGTTACTGTTATGACTACCGCTATGGTCGCAAAAAACTTAAGTACGCGACCCGATATTTTATGTAAAGACATTTTTTGACCTCCATGAAAATCCCTTCCGATGTACGGAAGTAAAATTTCCATGCAGACAGCAAAAAGGATTGTAGCATCCTACAACCCTTTAAACAATGGTAAAGTGTTATGAAACATTTATTCGATGTTTTTTTCCTTAAGTTCGGCAAGCTCTTTTTCGTAACTTGCGGAAGTGGTTTCATCCCCCAAAGCCTTGTAAACACGGGAAAGTCCCTTGAGGGGGATTTCTTCTTTGTACTTAAGATTGGCCTCGGGTTCGGTTTCGTATCTTGCGTTGTAATACCAGATGGCAGCCTCCTGCAAGTCCCCTTTTGACTCATAATAGGCTCCGAGTATTGTGCAAATTTCACTACTGCCGTCTCCCGCCACGTCTTTAAGGGCGTATTTAAGCAGTTCTTCGGCATCGTGCCTGATGGCTGCCGCTTCGGATACCACTATGCAGGCCAGTTTCAAAAGTTCTTCATTGGCTGTACTGTCGGCTACGGCTTTAAAGTAGGGTGCAGCGTTTTGGAAGTCTTCTTCTCCGCCCGAAATCATGAGTTCTTTGGCATACATCTTGGAAAGACGAATGCTTAAGGCTCCGCCGTTCTTTAAAATCTTTTCAAATATCTTAATATCCCTTCCCGAATGAACTGCTTCGGGCTTGTGAATAATATCTATGTCGCTTTCGTAAACCACCGGATCGAGGCGCACCATTTCATGGACGGGCTCGATGAATGTAAACTCTCGGAGGCGCTTGTAGAGCTTAGGTCTGTATTCTTTGTCAAAGTTATAGACCGTACCGTTTTCAAGCTGATTAACGTATCTCATCTCAACGATTTCTATCTCCGGAAGCAGGTTCTCCTTGAGTGTCAGAAACTTCTCTCTGTTGTCATCGTCTAAGATTTCGTCCGCATCGGGCACATAGATGTAGTCGCAGGTTGCCTTCTTTATGGCAAAGTTTCTGGCGGCACTGAAGTCGTCTATCCACGTAAAATCGTAGATCTTGTCAGTGTATCCGGCTGCGATTTCTTTGGTCCTGTCCGTGGAACCGGTATCCACAATTATGAGTTCGTCCCAGATGCCTTTAAGCGAATCGAGGCAGCGGGCTAAAACCTTCTCCTCATTTTTAACAATCATGCAAGCAGAAATTGTAATCATTTGAGCACTTTCCCCCCTTGAATAAATCTTAATTCGTAAGATAATTAGTCTGTAACTCTAATCGGATATGGTTTATTTATGGAAAAGAAAAAATACAGTATGAATATGTGTGAAGGTCCTCTCTTCTCAAAGATATGGATTTTCACCATTCCCCTGATTCTGTCGGGACTCTTGCAGCTTCTTTTTAATGCTGTGGATATGATAGTGGCGGGACGATTTGTGGGCAAAGAAGCCCTTGCGGCCATAGGCTCCACATCATCTTTGATTAACTTGCTTACAAATGTGTTTATAGGACTGTCCACCGCGGCCAATGTGCTGGTGGCAAGGTTCTTCGGCTCCGGTCGCGAGGATGATGTGCAGGAAACGGTACATACGTCCGTTGCCCTTTCTTTTATCACAGGCGTAATAATGACTGTACTGGGAATCGCGGTGGCGCCGAAGCTATTGGTGTTAATGGGCACTCACGAAAGCGTATTGCCCATGGCCACAATCTATACGCGTATATATTTTCTCGGTATGCCGGTGCTGATGCTTTATAACTTCGGTGCGGCGATACTGCGTGCCATCGGCGATACAAAGCGTCCTTTGTACTATCTTACCATATCGGGCGCCATAAATGCGATATGTAACGTTATTTTTATTGTCGTGTTCCACATGGGCGTGGACGGTGTAGCATACGCAACCGTTTTGTCACAGGCCATTTCTGCGGTGCTTACACTTCGCTGCCTCATGGTTTCCGACGAATGCTATCGCTTTGAATTTAAAAAGCTGCATATATACAAAGACAAGTTTTTACAGATTCTTCGTCTCGGACTTCCCGCAGGATTTCAGGGCTCAATCTTCTCGATTTCAAACGTTTTGATTCAGTCTTCCGTTAACTCCTTCGGTCCCGATGTAATGGCGGGTAACAGTGCGGCGTCCAATATCGAAGGATTTGTATATGTCACCATGAATACTTTCCATGTGACATGTCTTTCTTTTGTCAGCCAGAACTACGGCAAACATTATTTTGACCGTATCAAAAAAACACTGCTCATATGCCTCGGCAGTGTTACGGCGGTGGGTCTTGCGACAGGCACTCTTGCCTATGTGTTCGGTCCCCAGTTATTGTCTCTTTACGCCAACGACGCCGATAAAGCGGTCGTTATCGAAAAGGGCATGATACGTATGTCCATCATAATGTTTACCTACTTCACCTGCGGCACCATGGACACCTGCGTGGGCGCCATCCGCGGCCTGGGCTACTCCATTATGCCCATGATAGTCTCCCTCTTAGGCGCCTGTGCCTTCAGAGTGGTATGGATCTTCACGATTTTCAGAGCCTTCCGCTCCCTTGAAAATCTGTATATATCCTACCCGATTTCGTGGGTTATCACTACGACAGTGCATCTGATATGCTTTATAGTGGTATTTAACAAAATGAAAAAACGAATTGTCTGAAATACGAAACGGACTGCCTTGTAAAAAGCAGTCCGTTTTATTTATCCTTAATCTTCAGTCAGCTCCCCGTACAGTCTTGCGCACTTAACTGCCACATCCCAGCCCTTTAACAATTTTTTGCGTGTGGGAAGGTCCATGGTGGGCTCGAAGCGACGACCGAGTTTCCAGTTGTCTACGATGTCGGCACGGTTCTTGTAGTAGCCTGTAGCAAGTCCTGCAAGATAAGCCGCACCGAGAGCCGTGGTTTCTATGCACTTGGGGCGTTCAACGGAAAGTCCCAGCATGTCTGCCTGAAACTTCATAAGGAAGTTATTGGCGCTGGCGCCACCATCCACTTTAAGGGTGTTAAGTTTGATGGAGGAATCTTCTTCCATTGACTTTAAAACATCGTGGGTCTGATAGGCTATGGACTCAAGTGCCGCCCGGATGAAGTGTTCTTTTTTGCATCCGCGGGTCACGCCTACCACTGTGCCGCGTGCGTACTGATCCCAGTAAGGCGCACCCATGCCCACGAAAGCAGGTACAAGATATACTCCCGCAGTATCGGGAACAACCGTGGCGAATTCTTCGGTCTGGCGCGCTGTCTCAACCATACGCATCTCATCTCTCAACCACTGTACTGCCGCTCCCGCCACGAATACGCTTCCTTCAAGAGCATAATCGGGAGTGTCGTTCTCACTTGCCGCTATGGTAGTGATAAGACCGTTATTTGAAAAAATGGCTTTTTTGCCCGTGTTCATAAGCAGGAAACAACCGGTTCCGTAAGTGTTCTTGGCATCGCCGGCCTCAAAACAGCACTGTCCGAAAAGTGCCGCCTGCTGGTCGCCCGCAACACCCGTAATGGGTATCTCTCCGCCTAACACAAAGGATTCCGTCTTGCCAAAGAAAGTGCTGGACTTCACAACCTCGGGAAGCATGCACATGGGTATGCCGAAATAATCGCAAAGTTCTCTGTCCCACTCAAGAGTATTTATGTTAAAAAGCATGGTGCGGGAAGCGTTGGTGTAATCGGTCTTGTGAACCTTTCCTTTTGTAAGGTTCCACATAAGCCAGGTATCAACCGTACCGAAGAGCAAATCGCCTTTCTCGGCCGCCTCTCTGGCGCCTTCCACATTGTCAAGAATCCATTTAAGTTTGGTGGCGCTGAAATATGCGTCGGGAATAAGGCCGGTCTTGGAGCGGATAGTCTCCGTCATGCCTTCCGCCTTAACCTTCTCGATATAATCGGCGGTACGCTTACACTGCCACACAATAGCGTTGTAGACAGGCTCGCCCGTGTTCTTGTTCCACACGATGGTGGTCTCACGCTGATTGGTAATGCCTATGGCCTCAATACTGTCTGCACCCGCATGAACGAGAGCCATAGCCTCAAGAGCCACAGCAAGCTGGGATGACCATATTTCCATAGCGTTGTGCTCTACCCAGCCGGGCTTGGGATAGATCTGTGTAAACTCTCTCTGAGCCATGTTAACGATGTTACCGCTTCTGTCAAAAAGAATACATCTTGAACTGGTGGTACCCTGGTCCAAAGCCATTAAATATTTATCCATACCTTCTCAAATCCCCCTATTCAACGTTTCTCGTAATAACAAGGTCGGAACCCGTGCCGCAGATATCCTTAACCACCACATCACCGATTTTGGCAGGTGCTTCAACGGATATGTTCATGAGTTCGTGAGCCACATCAAAAATCTTGCTCTTGGGTATTACACTTGCGGTCTTAACCGAGGCCACAAGGTTCTTTCTGTTGGATACACGTATGGTGCCCGTCACAATTCTCGTAGGGTTGGTGACTTCGTCGATTGCGTAGAGTTCCCCTTTTTTGCAGGTATTGCCCGTAACCTTAACGGAGTCACGATTGCCGGGCTCATAGGTTACAGTAAGGGCACAGCCCATGGGGCAGCCGATACAGGTTAAATTTTTGGTCTCCATATGCCGCCTCCTATTCTGTCTCGATGGCTATGCGAATGGTTTCGCCGGGAGCCATGGTTTCGATATCTGTTTTTTTGATAATAACCTGTTCCATTTCACCCGGGGCGCATATCTGCTTCTTGCGCCTCTGCAGGCATTTGTCGCCAAGGTATACGCAAATCTCCGGATTCTTGTAAACATTGCCCACTCTGAATCGAACGGTTAAAAGTTGCTCAAGTCTGGAGGGACGGACAAAAGAAGGAACCGTGTAGCGCACTCCGTTGCCGGTTTCAAGGCGTATGGGTGTTTCTGAGGTTCCGGGTGTGCTCTTAAGCACGTACTCCGCCGCGTGTTTGCCGGCTTCCGAAGCCTCTCCGGATACATAGTCCACAAGGTCGTGAACATGAAGCACGTTGCCGCAGGCAAATACACCGGGCACCGACGTTTCAAGGCTCTCGTCCACCGTTGCGCCGCCCGTTACGGGACTCAATTCAACCCCCAGCATGCCGGATAATTCGTTTTCGGGAAGAAGTCCGCAGGACAAAAGAAGTGTGTCGCAGGGAATCTCCTCCTCGGTGCCGGGGATGGGTTGATTCTTGGCATCTACTTTTGAAAGGGTAACGCTTTCGACTCTGTCCTTACCCTTGATATCCGTTACCGTGGTACTTAATTTAAGCGGTATGCCAAAGTCGTCAAGACACTGAACAATATTACGCTTTAAGCCGCCCGAATAAGGCATAAGTTCTGCTACGGCCTTGACATGAGCGCCTTCCAGGGTCATACGGCGGGCCATAATAAGGCCGATATCGCCGGAGCCTAAGATTACCACTTCTTTGCCGGGCATCTTGCCCTCGATGTTAACGTATCGCTGAGCGGTACCTGCGGAATAAATGCCCGCCGGTCTGTAGCCCGGAGTGTTGAGGGCTCCTCTGGGACGTTCTCTGCATCCCATAGCCAGAATAACCGACTGGGCATGAATCTCAAACATGCCTTTTTCGGCTGACATTGCGGTAACAACAAGGCCGTCGGTTTCTTTGGATATATCTACGACTATGGTTTTTAAAAGGCTCTCTATGCCTCTTTCACGAACTTTTTCAATAAAGCGTTCCGCATACTCAGGGCCGGTAAGTTCTTCCTTGAAGGTATGAAGACCGAAGCCGTTGTGAATGCACTGATTAAGGATTCCGCCGAGCTTGTCGTCACGCTCAAGAATCAGCAAGTCCTTGACTCCCGCATCGTATGCGCTTACTGCTGCGGCAAGGCCTGCGGGGCCGCCGCCGATGATTGCTATCTTCGTATTCATGGGCGCCTCCTTACAAACCTTTGTGGCCGGTCAGAAATTCCGAACCTGCGCCGTGTTTGGTAATTTCAGTAATATCCTTGCCCAGTTCTCTTGCAAGTATCTCAAGTGTCTTGGGTGAACAGAAGCCTGCCTGGCATCGTCCCATGCCCGCTCTCGTGCGCCTCTTGACACCGTCCAGCGTGGTGGCGCCCACAGGTCTTTTGATAGCGTCCACGATTTCGCCTTCGGTTACCAGCTCGCAACGGCAGATAACGTTGGCATACATGGGATTTTCTTTAATGAGGCGGTCTCTTTCTTCTTTTGAGGCAAGTGCCACGTTGGGAATACCCTTGCGCTTGGCTATAAAGTCAGTCTTTCTGACTGCTTCAAGCGACAGAGCCACTTCCCTTGCCAGAAACTCGCCGATGGCCGGTGCTGCGGAAAGTCCGGGAGACTCGATGCCCGCTGCGTCAAAGAAGCCCTTAACGCTTGACTCGCCCACTATGAAGTCTCCGCCCTCTTCATGGGCTCTTAAGCCTGCAAAAGAAGTAATAACGGATTTATATGGAACTGCCTTGATGCTCTTCCCTGCAGTGGCCTGAAGGGTGTTAAGACCGTCTGCGGTGGTGTTGACCTCTTCTTTGTCCAAGGTATCCGTGGCGGTGGGGCCGAGGAGAAGGTTACCGTGAACCGTAGGGGTTACCAGAACGCCCTTGCCGTATGCTCCGGGAAGCTGGAATATGGTGGAGGAAACCGTTCCGCCCACCTTTTTGTCATATAAGCAGTACTCGCCTTTTCTGGCTGTAATGCTGAGTTTGTCATCACAGACCATGTTGTGAACGGTGTCGGCATATACGCCTGCGGCGTTGATGACAGCCTTGCACTCATAGATATCTGTCTGAGTGGTAACCTTAAAGCCCTCACCCGTCTTCTCTATGGCCGTTACGGCCTCGTTAAAGCGAAACTCTGCACCGTTAACCGCTGCGTTCTCCGCCATGGCTATTGTGAGCCCAAAAGGACATACAATGGCGCCTGTGGGAGCAAATAAAGCCGCCACAACCTCATCGGATATGGCAGGTTCTTTTGCCCGCACTTCATCGCCGGTGAGTATGGTAACACCCTCCACACCGTTGGTTTCGCCGCGCTTTTTCAGTTCTTCAAGTTTGGGTAAATCGCTCTCTGAGAAACAAAGAACGAGGGAGCCGTTTCTTTTGTAAGGAAAATCAAGCTCTCGGGACAAGGCCTCCATCATATGGCTGCCCGCAATGTTGAAACGGGCCTTAAGGGTGCCGGGAACGGCATCAAAACCCGCATGAACAATACCGCTGTTGGCCTTGGAAGTGCCCTCGCACACGTCGGATGCTTTTTCAAGCACCGTAATACCAAGGTCGTAGCGTGAAAGTTCCCTTGCAATCGAGGAGCCGACAACGCCCGCTCCGATAATCACAACATCTCTTTTCATGAACCCTCCAAATACATTTATATAAATCTTCGATAATAAACCGTCGAAGCGTTTTATTACTCTACCGTACCCTTAACCTTATCTATGCTCTTATCACCCGAAAGACTGATGGTGACTCTCTTTGTAACCCCTGTAATATCGATGGAAGAGCTGGACACCATTTTCCCCGCCTTATTGTAAAAAGCCACGTCAAAAGCAGTAACATCCTTGGGCCAGTCCGTATAACTTAAGTTAAGAACACCGCCGTCGGGAAGCTCGCCTATATCCATCTGGCTTTCATCAAAAGGATTGATTACCGAAACCATTCCGATATCGGCCTTGCACTGATTGATAATCACCACCTCAAAAGAAACAGCATCCTCCGGGGCCTGAATCTCAGGTTCCGCCGAAACGTCTTCGGAAGTCGATGTTTCAACGGATGCGGAAACCGAGGCGGATGTTGCCGTAGACACGGATGTCACGGTGGAACTTACAATAGGTCCCTCCGGAAGTATATCGGAGCTTACAGGCTCCTTTTTATCGCAAGCGGTCAAAGAAACCGCCATTAAAGTCAAAAGCATAACCGTAGAAAAAAGTTTTTTAATCATTACTTTATGTCCTCCGAAAATGTGCTTTAAACATATTATAACCTATAGTTATATTATAATACTTTTGGGTATAATTTTAAACCTCATTCTTTGGCCCCGGAAGCCCGTCTGCCATGATTTAAGGGCATTTTAATAAACTCTTTAAGGTATTTGTCGTTTCCGTTTGTAATGAGTCTTCGCTTCAGAAAACTTTTAAAAAATACTGAGATATTAAAATCGCCGCACATTTCTGTGCGGCGACTTTGTATGTAGTAGGAAAGAAATTAACTTAATGAATATTACTTAACGGTGTCGTCTGTGATACCCTGAGCCTTTTTCTTGGCCATGTGTCTTCTGTACATTTCTGCACCGGTTGCACCAAGAACAAGAACTATGAGTAACCACCACCATGACATCTGTGCTTCTTCGGGAACGGAAGTAAGAGGTGTAGCGTCGTCGCCGATGCTTACAGGTGCTGCTGCAAGAGCTACATCGTCGTCATCGATTTCAGCTGTAGCAACGGGTGTTACATCATCGATTTCAGCGTCGGGAGCGTCAGCCTGAGGAACTTCGTCATCAGGAATATCAGCTACTACTGCGGGTCCGGGTACTACTGCGGGAACGAAAGGTGCAGGAGCAACGGGTGTAATGACATCTTCAATAACGTCTGTAGGAACGATAGGATTGTCATCAGGTCCGGGGCCGGGAGTAGGGTTGTCGGGTGTAAGATCGTCAATCTTATCCTCTAATTCGTCTTCAATCTCTTCCAGTTTTTCCTTAAGGTCATCTCTCTTGTCGATTGCTGCCTGAAGCTTTCTAAGAGCTGCTTCAAGGTCTGCCTGAAGTGCATTGAGAGTTTCTAACTCGCCGGTTGCAGCAAGGCTGATGATTTCTTTCTGAAGAGCGTCAACCTTTTCTTTTGCAGCTGTAATTGCAGCTTCTGCATCAGCAGTCTTCTGAAGAAGATTCTTATACATCTGAGCTGTCTGAGCTGCGGAATCAACTTTCTTGCGGAAGTCAGCGGTAATCTTAGCATCATCATCATCTAAGTAGTGCTCGCTTAAGTCGTCACCGTAGTAATCAACTTTGCCGATTCTGTCCTGTTCAGCGAGAATGATGTTACCGTTGTTAAGGTTATCGTTTCTGTACTCTAAGGTAGCATTTCCGAGAATGTCTGCCCACTCTGCTGTAGAAATGGTGCAATTTTCAACGGTAGCAACCTGAAGGATGTAGTTGATGGTGTCATAACCGTAACGGGTCTGCTTGTTGGCTGTAACGGAGCTTACGGTTGCGTTGTATGCGTTCTCGGGAGCGCTTGCAAGGAACATAGCCTTAGCTTCGTCTTCGCTTGCTGCCTGAATGTTAGCTTCTGATTTTTCAACTGCGTCTACATAGTATACAGTACCCTTGAATGCAACCCAGTCAAAGCCGTCTAAGTCAACAAATACTTTACCTTCTTTTGCAAGCTCTTCCTTAATAGCCTTCTCCTGCTGGTCTCTGCTTCCTGTAAAGAAGGAAAGAAGTACGGAGAAGTCACGCTCTTCGGATGCAAGCTCGGAATAGGTAACGGTTAAAGTACCTGAATACTTGCTGGTATATGTGGTAAGGAACTCTTTCTCTGTGGAGATAGTAGCGCCAGTCTCTTCTTTTTCGAGAAGATAATATTCCTGCTGGTTGGCAATGTTAAACAGATTGTCTGCGTAAACATAGTCGTTAAGAGCATCTTTTGCTTCAAGGTTATATGCAAGTTTTGCCGCAGCTTCAGTCGCGTCTTTACCGAAAATGGTGGTCACACTGCCGGAAATATCAATGTTCTTGGTGAACTTCTCATTGTAAGTTCCGCTTACTGCATAGCCTGTAACAACTTCTTCAGAAGTTGCAACAAAGCCGGCATCTGTAGCGGTATCACCGTACTTATAGGTTACGTCGCCGATTACGATGCTTTCGCCTTCTCCGAGGTCGTCGATGATAGCCTGTACCGCTGCAACATATGCTGCTCTGGCATCATCTTCGCTCTCCTGATCTACTGCGCTTGCTTCAAGAGTTTCACCGGTGTATGTGGTGGTAATAACATCTGCTGTTTCAGTCTTAACGAGTTTGCCGTCTTCAACAGTGTAGCTTACTTCAACGGTATCCTCATCGATATCAACGGACTCATCATTGTTAGTATACTCTTCAACCAATGTTTCTTCGGTCTTGGTAGCATCGTTGTATGCAACATACTTGCCGTCTTCGTTCTTAACAACTGCAAGACCGTCCTTAATTACTACGCCGCCTTTATCAAGAGTTTCTTTTTCTTCTGCGGTGAAATCGGTATCGCCATATACAAGGTGCTCAGCCTTTTCAAAGATTATGAATCCGCCTGCAACGTTTTTGTTGGCAAGTCTGTAGTTAAGAAGTTCTGTAACTTCCTTGCCTTCTGCATCGGTGTAAACTACTGTGCAGTAGTTAAGAGAGTCGTCTGCAGAGTTCTTGGTCCAGGTAGCGCTTACGAACTTGCCGCCCTTCATGTCTGAAACATAGTAGTACTGAATGATTGCTTCAAATAAGTAGTCACGTACATCAGTCCACTTATTGCCGCCCTCGGGGATGTAATCCTTTTCATTCTTAACGCGGTCTTCATGGTATGCGATATATCCGTAACCGCTTGAAATAAAGTTATTGTAAGCGGTTTCTGCTTCTGCTTTTAATGTAGCTGCCTTGGTCTGAAGTTCCTCAAGTCTGTCAAGCGCGTCCTGAGTTACATCCTCGCCTGCATCAACAAGAGCCTGATAATCTGCAAGTGCCTGGGTAAGTGCTCCCTGAGCAGCTGTATATGCTGCGCTCTTTTCATCGTAAGTTGCCTTTGCGGTATTGAATGCGGTCTCAAGAGCTGCAACATCTGCCTCAGCCTGAGTAACTGCTGCGTCAGCACCGCTTACATCGTTAGCGATCTGAGCGTAAATAGCGTTGGCATCTTCAATTGAAGTAGCATCAAGAAGCTTCTGCTCGTTTTCGGATACGTCCAAGATTGCCTGATCGACAACAGTGTTGGCATTTTCTGCAACGGTTTCAGCATCGGAAGCTGCTGTTGTTGCTGTAGCTGCCGCGTCATTGCCGGATACTGCTGCGTTGTTGCCGGATACTGTAGCAGCCTCGATAAGGCTCTTCATAGCATCCATTTCAGCGATGATTTCTTCTGCATCGCCGCTGTTATCAACTTCGTCTGCGCAATCGTTGGCAAGAGTTCCTTTATTGTCTGAAATAGAATCCGCAAAATCTTCTGCAGCATCCTTAACTTCTGTAGCTGCCTCTTCGCCTGCTGCTGCCACTGCTTCCTCGGAAGCATCGATAGCTGTCTCAACTGCTTCGTCTGCAACTACAGCATTTTCTTCCGCATTCTCGTATGCGGTCTTCTCGGTTGAATCTTCTGTCCCACCTACAATGGGTTCGGGTGTTGTGTCTTCAAGTTCTGCCGCCATAGCCGAAACAGGCTGAAGCAGCATGCTGGCACTGATACCTACTGAAAGTGCCTTGATGATTTGCTTGTTAAGTCTGATGTTTTTCTTCATTTCTTCCCTGTTCCTTTCTTTTCCCCTTCAAAACGCCGCTTACTGCTCTTTGTCTTCTTCAAGAGCAATATGCTCAAATAAATACTCCAAAACCTCACCCGTAAACTTCTTGGCACTCAGTGCCACGGTTTTTGAACCGTTCTCTGCGGCATCCTCTCTGATAACGTCTGCATACATTATCAATGTGTCAGCCACAATTATTACATCTTTACCGAGAAGCGAAGGTGTATCTCCATCCACCGTCACCGCTACTCCCAAGGGGCTTAAGTTAACCACCTTGGCATATATCTTTTTTAAATCCTCACGCACGACGATAACGCTGTCTGCCTTGTAGGATACTCGGTCGATTCTTCGTCTTTCAACCATTAAATTGTTCCCCCTGAATAATTTATAGTAGATTGTTTTCTGCTTCCCTTACCGCGTCTTTCATGTCCTTTATTCTGAAAGGTACATAAGTTTCTGTGCTTCCGGCCTGTTCTCTTAATTCAATAAGACGTGCCTTTAAGGAGTTACGTCTTATGAGCCATACGGCCAAAAGAGTAAGTGCCGCTAAAATCACCACCGTTACGATTGCAGCCGGATAATAATTATGTGTAAGTGGTCCGGCCGATAGGGGTGTGGCTTCGTCGTCAACAACAATCAGGTCGTATGCGGCGTCGGAAGCCTCAGCGGCTAAAGAAGCAATAGCACGAAATCCTGTCTCCAGAACGTCCAATGTAGTCATCAATGTTTTCATTTTTTCATCCTTTTCACTTATAAAGACTTGTCCTTTTTGAAAAAGGTTCAAGTTTTTACAAATTTTTTTAATTAATTTTTAATAATGCTTTTTATCACCGCCCATACTATAAAAATTTAATAAATTGATGTAAAATAAATCATATAGGCAGGCGGATTCAAAAAGCGGTGAATTCCGTAGAAATCCATACCTATATAATACACCATAACAGGCGATATTATACACTTTTATGCTTAACGAATTATTTGCCCGAAGGGAGTTTTTTTAAGCGCATGAAAAAGAACGTTCAGAAGTATAAAACACTTAAAATAATCGAGTTGTCGGTTTTCGTAATCCTGGAGATTATTTTTCTTATAGTAGTACTTACCAATAAGACCATGAAGACCAGCATATTCGTGGATAAGAGTCTTTTCACCCTGTGCAGCATCATGTACGGAACGATTATTATTTCTCTTGCATTTCTTGTTTATGACTTTCTTAAGCTTCGCGAGTTAAAGATTCAGAGCCACGAGCTTGAGAATCTTGCATACCTCGATTCCAAGACCGGCATACCCAACCGTACCAGCTGCAGCATGTTCTTTGAGAACCACGGCTCTGCAGATTCTTTGAACGGTGTCTGCTGTATGGTGAGCGAGATTTCCAATATTAAGGATATCAACGAATCTCAGGGCAAGGACTTCGGTGACAAAGTAATAAGAGACTTTTCCGCCATCCTTGAAGCTTCCGCCCGCGATTTCGGTTTTGTGGGCCGTAACGGCGGTAATGAATTCATAACCGTTATAGAGAAATGTACCGACGAGAAGTTAAGCGCTTTCCAAAAGCTTCTTTCCGCCGGCATCGACGATTACAATGCAAAAGAATCCGTAGGCATCGTTATCCGCTCGGAATCGGTTTTGTTTGATAAGGAAGAAGTATCCAATTTCTCGGAACTTATTGCCAAAGCTTATAAAAAACTGGGAAGATAGGCAGAGTAACTTTTTATGGAATTTTCTCACACTTACATTGCGGAGTACGTGCGCCGCGCCCAGAACGGGGACAGCGACGCGTTTGCGGAACTCTACAATATGACCTTTAACAAGGTATACAACTACACACGGCATTATCTGAGAGATGACTACCTTGCGCAGGACGCGGTTCAGGAAATCTTCGTATCGGCCCTTAAGAACATTAAGAAGTTAAACGATCCTACTCTTTTTGTGGCCTGGCTTAATCAGATTTCTTTCCACGT
Organism: uncultured Lachnospiraceae bacterium; assembly: GCA_946534145.1. Classification (GTDB taxonomy): domain Bacteria; phylum Bacillota; class Clostridia; order Lachnospirales; family Lachnospiraceae; genus UBA1258. The sequence continues at coordinate 7,261 of CAMNCH010000018.1, read as the reverse complement.
CTGCTTTGACATGGCCAAAGCTCACAAATCCGACTACGGCGAAGCGGATCCCGAACTCATCGAAGAGGTATGCGACACCAAGCGCGGTTCCAATCCCGAAGCCTCGGCCCTTGACAACGATGAAAACAAGCGTCTCTTTGAATCTCTTGAGAAATTAAGCGTTTCCGAAAAAGAACTTATCACTCTTCGATATTTCAACTCCATGAAAATCGACGATATCGTAAACGCCACCGGCATCAGCCGCTCCACCGTTAAAAGACAGCTGGCGTCGGCAGTTTCCAAGTTAAAAGACCTTATGAACAATTAATCGAGGTGTCACTTAGATGAAAAAGAAAACTTACAGCATGGATATAGATACCGCCGGCAAAATGCTGGAAAATGTATTTGCCGAAGCGGGCAGTTCTCCCAATAAAGTACCCTTTGAGCAGATAGTTACCAGAAACAAGCAAAATTTATTCACGGATAATCTCTTTATAGTATTATCATCAGTGATATTTGTAATAACTTTAATACTGCCTCTGTTCTTTCCTCACAGCAAGGTTCTGATGTCAGTGGATGCATCCTCCGGACGTCCCCTTACAGTCAAAGAACACCACATGGAAGATTCTTCTTTCTCCATTACCTTTGACGGATTACCTGTGGATCCCGAGAGCAGTTACATGGTGGACAGTGATGATGTTACTGTTTCTGTCGCTTCCTATGACAGAAAGACCAACACCGTAGTTTTCCCCTATGATAATAAGGAATACAACATTTACGTATACGATACCAACGGCAAATGCATACATTTGCTTCTAAGCCCCAGAAAAAGGAGTATGCCTAATGATTAAAAAGAACAGGATGGCCGTTCTTTTAACATTGTCCATATGCTTTCTTTTGCTCGTCGCGTGTGAAAAGCCCATAACGGAGGAGCCTGTTGGCAGTCCGTCTTCCGTGGCAAGGCCCACTACCACCATTTCCAATCCTGAGGTCAATACTGCTCTTTCCTCTTCGGATAAGGTGATAAGTACCCAGACTTCCCGCGACAATACTCCCGTATGCCTTGAAACCACCGCTCCCGGAACCGCTTCTGAGGGCAATGAGCTGGCGGTTATAGATTATTCCAATTATAAAGACGGATATATTATGGTTAATTACCTCGGTGATGTTTCTAAGGTTAAGCTTCTCATAACCGGTCCCGACGGAATTACCAATAAATACGATATCAAAAAAGGACTGGCCGCCTTCCCTCTTACCGCAGGAGACGGCAAATACGAAATAAGCGTCTGCGAGAACATTTCGGGCACCAAGTACTCCGTGGCTTATGCTACGACTCTGAATCTTAAAGACATTTCGGAGTTCGGTCCTTACTTACATCCCAACCAGTATGTATATTATGACAAGGACACCAAAGCTGTTACAAAGGGCGCCAATCTTGCGGCTTACTGCAACAACGACCTCGAAGTGGTGACCAATGTCTATGATTTTATTACCCAGAACATTGTTTACGATTATGACAAGGCCAATACCGTGGCTTCGGGATATATTTCAAACGTTGATGAAATTCTTGAATGCAAGACCGGTATCTGCCTTGACTATTCGGCTGTGATGACCAGTATGTTAAGAAGCCAGTCCATTCCCACCCGCCTTGAAGTAGGTTACGTGGGCACGGACAACCCCGTATATCACGCATGGATAAGCGTGTATATCAAGGAGGTTGGCTGGCTTAACGGCATTATCCAGTTTAACGGATATGAGTGGTCCCTTGTGGACCCCACCTTCGGCGCCAGCACAGATCCGAAGACACTTAAAAAATACATCGGTGACGGTTCCAACTACGAAATCTCACACGTATACTAATTATTTTTTTGAGGGGAAAATAACGGAATGAGTAAATCCAGGAAACTTTCAAACGAGGAGCTTGCCTCCTTCTGCAGTCAGGTGTCCATTCTTTTGCAGGCGGGTATCACACCCACCGAGGGCATCCGCATTCTTTTGTCAGACACCAATGATTCGGGGTCCAAGAAACTGTTGCAGGCTATTATCGATGCCGTCAACGAAGGAAACAGCTTTGCGGAGAGCCTTGATATCGTGGGCGTATTTCCGGACTATGTAATCAACACCATTAAGCTGGGCGAAAAAGCCGGCTCTCTTGACGAGGTCATGTCCGCCCTTGCCGCTTATTACGACAGGGAGGTTCAGATATCCGAAAGCATCAGAAGTGCCATAACCTATCCTCTGGTTATGATTGTTATGATGCTCGTGGTTATCGTAATTCTTATTACCAGGGTTCTTCCCATCTTCAACCAGGTATTCATTCAGCTGGGTACGGAAATGACCGGCTTTGCCGCATCACTTATGCGTCTCGGCAATTCCCTCAAATCCTATTCCGTTGTGTTCATAGTTATACTTGCTGTACTTTTGGCTTTGTACTTCTTCTTTTCCAAGACCAGCGTCGGCAAGAAATCCCTAAAGACCTTCGCTTCCAAAATTCCGCTTTTCAAAGGCTTCTACGACGGTCTTGCGGCAGAGCGTTTTGCTTCCGGTATGGCTCTTGCAATTTCCGCAGGTCTTGATACTTTTGAAAGTCTTAAGATGGTTTCCAACCTTGTGGAAAATAAAACCGTTGAAGAAAAGATAGAAAAATGCAGACAGGTTCTTTTAAACGGTGACAGTCTTGCGGACGGTTTAAAAGAAGCCGCTATTTTCAGTAATGTTAACAATCGAATGGTTGCGGTCGGAATCAAAACCGGTGATATCGAGCAGGTTCTTACCAAGATAGCCGACGGTTACGAACGCGCCAATGAAAAGAAGATAAACAACATTATTTCGGTTATCGAGCCTACTCTTGTAATCGTACTTTCTTTGGTGGTGGGACTTATTCTTTTGTCGGTAATACTTCCTCTTATGGGTATTATGACCGCCATCGGCTAATGGAAAGGACAGTTTATGTACAGGTTTAAAGACAGAATATCTTTAAAAAACATATTCGGCAGCGTGCAGTTTTCGGTGATATTCTTTATTGCCATATTCGTGTTCTTTTTGTACATGCTTGGTGATATTTCCGAGGACACAAGGGTGCGTCAGGAAGAAAGTCTGAATTCCGCAGTGCACAGGTGTATCGTGTCCTGCTACTGCGTGGAGGGAACTTATCCGCCCAGCCTTGATTATATGGTGAAGCACTACGGTCTTACTTATGACAAATCCTCTTTCTTTATCGATTATCGCTCCGAGGGAGCCAATATCTATCCTGAGGTTGCAATAATCAGGAAAGGAGAGCGGCATGAATAAGAAATCCGAGCATACCGTTGATGCTTTGTTTGTAATCACTTTGTTTCTGGTGTTTGCCATTTCCGTTGTTGCCCTGACCGGTACCGGCGCAGGCGTCTATCAGAATGTAGTAGACAAAATGAGCAGCAATTACAATTCCAGAACTTCTTTTTCATACATCTACAATAAAGTGCATCAAAGCGATGCGGACGGCCTTGTAAGTGTGGGCGAGTATATGGGCAACGATGCCCTGATTATTTCCGAAGAAATAGACAATATTACTTATTGCACCTATCTCTATGAATACGACGGAAATATCAAGGAGCTCTTTACCCGCGCGGGGCAGGAGTTCGATCCGTCCTACGGAACCGATATTCTGGAGGTTGAGGGATTCTCCATCGTGAAGGTTACGGATTCTTTGTACCGTTTCGATATTAAGCCGGTGAAGAGTGCCGACGAGACTTTATTTGTTCATATAAGAAGTTTGAAGTAACAGTTTGATATAAAAGATTTAAAGGGGTTTAAGATGCAAAAGTCCAAATCCGCTCTGTTTTTGATGGAGCTAATAATCGTCATACTGTTTTTTGCCCTTACAAGCGCCGTATGCATGCGTGTGTTTGTTAAGGCGCATGATGTTGCCCATGAAACCGAGAGTGCCAATTACGCGGCTCTCTGGGCCGATAACGCGGCTGAGTGTTTTTATGAGTACGGAGCAGACGATTCGGAAAAAATAAAATCCACTCTCGCCTCCGGCTTCAATCTTCCGGATTATGCTTATTCGATTGATTTTTCCTCGGATGATGACTTTGAGTATATGACCTTTAAATTTTTCTATGAACCAAAGGATGAAGAAATCTACTCTTACACCTTCAAACGTCATATAAAGGAGGTGTCCTGATGGCCGGTAAAAAGCGGGGCCTGCCCCTTAACGTCGGTACTTCTTCGGTATTGTTCATCTTCGTAATATTGTGTCTGGTTTCTTTTGCGATACTGTCGCTTTCAAGTGCCATGAGCGATTACAAATTAAGCAGTCGTGTGGCGGAGAACTCTCAGGCATATTACGATGCCTGCAACAGCGCCGAGGAACAGCTTGCTTCTTTTGACAAGACCTTAAAGAGCCTGTACGACACGGGAATCTCCAGAAGCGGCTATTACGATTCCGTAGGTAAAAAGAAAACCTTTGCAATACCCGTCAACGATGTTCAGACTCTGAAGGTTGAGATACGGATTCTTTATCCGGAAAAAGAAGGGGAGTCTTTCTATGACATCACTTCCTGGAAGACCGAAACTACCGCCGATTTGGAATACGACGATACTTTACCTTTGTTTAAATAATTTTTTGCATGTTAAAAGGCACGGGGCTTACGCCTCGTGCCTTATTCTTTTGACTTTATTACTCTTCAGTCTCAGCCATTTCCTCGGTTTCGTAAACGAGTTCTTCTTCGACTGCGATGGGCTCTGCATCTTCTTCAGCTACATGCTGCTTCTGTGCCTTTGCCTCGGCTTCTGCTCTTTCAACAAGCATCTGCTCATATCTTTCATCGGAAGAAAGTTCAACGTCTCTGTAACGCTTCATGCCTGTACCTGCAGGGATGAGCTTACCTAAGATAACGTTCTCCTTAAGACCGATAAGGGGATCTACCTTACCCTTAATAGCGGCTTCGGTAAGAACCTTGGTGGTCTCCTGGAAGGAAGCTGCGGATAAGAAGGAGTTGGTGGCAAGAGCGGACTTGGTAATACCAAGGATTACTCTGGTGCCTTCTGCGGGAGTCTTGCCGGCTGCCACAAGTTCTTCATTCATATCCTCAAAGTCAAGGAAGTCAATCATGGAGCCGGGAAGGAAATCAGCATCGCCGTTGTTCTCGATACGAACCTTCTTAAGCATCTGACGTACAATGACTTCGATGTGCTTGTCGTTGATATCAACACCCTGGAGACGATATACACGCTGTACTTCTCTGAGCATGTAATCCTGTACTGCACGGATACCTTTAATCTTGAGTAAGTCGTGAGGATTTACGGAACCTTCTGTGAGTTCGTCACCGGCTTCGATAATCTGCTCATCGGTTACCTTAATACGTGAGCCGTAAGGGATGAGGTAAGATTTGGACTCGCCTGTCTCCTCGTTGGTAACTACAACTTCACGCTTCTTCTTGGTATCTTTAATGGATGCCTTACCGCCGAATTCAGCGATAATGGCAAGTCCCTTAGGCTTTCTGGCTTCGAACAATTCCTCTACACGGGGAAGACCCTGTGTGATATCGCCGCCGGCAACACCACCGGTATGGAATGTTCTCATGGTAAGCTGTGTACCGGGCTCACCGATAGACTGTGCAGCGATGATACCTACTGCTTCACCTACCTGTACGGCTTCACCGGTTGCCATGTTGGCACCGTAACATTTAGCGCAGATACCGTTGTGTGAACGGCAGCAAAGGATATTACGAACCTTGATGCGTGCGCCGGGATTTACGTTACCTTCTTCGTCTGTAACGGGGTTACCGTTAACGTCTACACCTTCTTTTAACACTTTGGCTGCACGGCTGGGTGTAATCATGTGGTTCTTCTTAACGATTACTTCGCCCTTGGCATTTAAGATGTCTTCAGCGGTGTAACGGCCCTGGATACGGTCCTTAAGGCCTTCGATTGTTTCCTTACCGTCCATGAATGCGTAAACATCCATTCCGGGGATTGTGTCCTTGCCTTCGCAGCAGTCAATTTCACGAATGATGAGTTCCTGTGAAACGTCAACCATACGACGGGTTAAGTAACCTGAGTCGGCGGTTCTGATAGCTGTATCGGACAGACCCTTACGGGCACCGTGTGCGGACATGAAGTATTCGAGTACGTCAAGACCTTCACGGAAGTTACTCTTAATAGGAAGCTCAATGGTCTTACCGGTTGTATCCGCCATAAGTCCACGCATACCTGCAAGCTGCTTGATCTGCTGGTTACTACCACGGGCACCGGAGTCGGCCATCATGAATATGTTGTTGTATTTGTCAAGACCGTCAAGAAGCTCTTTGGTAAGCTTGCTATCGGCCTCGTTCCAGGTCTCTACTACCGCACGATATCTTTCTTCGTCGGTGATAAGACCTCTTCTGTAGTTACGTGTAATCTTTTCAACGGTTTCCTGAGCACCTTCCAGAATAGCGGGCTTGGAAGCGGGCACGGTCATATCGGAAATTGATACGGTCATGGCTGCTCTGGTGGAGTACTTGTAACCGGTAGCCTTAACAAGGTCAAGAACTTCAGCGGTTACGGATGCGCCGTGAATGTTGATTACTCTCTGTAAAATCTCTTTTAAGTGTTTTCTCTTTACGTGGAAATCAACTTCAAGGAGAAGGGCGTTTTCTCTCTTGGAACGATCAACGTAGCCTAAGTCCTGAGGAATGATTTCATTGAAGAGAAGTGCGCCGAGGGTGGTCTCGATAATGCCTTCAACCACTTCGCCGTTCCACTCTACGCTTCTTCTTACATGAATCTTCTGGTGAAGGGTAATCTCACCGTTCTCGTAAGCAAGTAAAGCTTCTTTGGTGGAGTTGTAGTATCTGCCCATGATATCGATAACACGGCAGGTAACCACACGGTTTCTCTCGGGGTCTACACATACCTTAACGATTGCATCGTAGTCAAGGTGAGCGTCTTTAATGGCTGCAACTGCTTCTTTGGCAGCGTCGCCTTCTTTGCCTTTAACTGCCTTGGCAACCTTCTTCTCATACTCGTCGTATGCTGCCTTGAGTTCATCTACGGAAGCAAACTCTGCAACGGCCTTGTCAGCCAAAGAAGGATCGTCAAAGTATTTGTGCATGGTGAGGTAGTAAATACCAAGAACCATATCCTGTGTAGGAACCGCAACAGGACCACCGTCCGAAGGCTTTAAGAGGTTGTTGGGAGAAAGAAGAAGGAATCTGCATTCTGCCTGAGCCTCTACGCTAAGAGGAAGGTGTACGGCCATCTGGTCACCGTCGAAGTCGGCGTTGAATGCGGTACATACAAGGGGATGAAGCTT
>CAMNCH010000017.1 GCA_946534145.1 uncultured Lachnospiraceae bacterium | reverse complement strand
TTTTGCTACTTCCTCCGCGGCAGCTTCTTCGACTTCTTTTGCCTCTTCGACAGACTCTGCAGCGCTTGCAACGGAGGTTACCTCAGCTTCTGCAGACTCCGCAGCCTTATTGCCGCATGCCACAAGCATTACAGCCATTACAAGGCTCATTATTATAATCGATTTGTTTTTCATAACTAACATCTCCTTCTGTTCCCTTCATTTCAAGAACTACATTATATTACAACCCGATTATTAAAAAATCTTGAAGAATATGTTAAAATATTGTGTGTCTGAAAAGAAAATGTTTAAGGAGGTATCTCATGGGAAATTGGGGAGACGAAACCGATCCCGAGGTTAAGGAGTTAAAAGAATACAAGACCCGGTTTACGGTTAATTTTAAAAAGATCTATGATGACGTGGACGAAATCGTCCAGAAGACTCTTACGGTGGATGACAAGCATCCGAAGGATTCGCTTATTACCCTTTGGCTGGGTATCATGGTGGCTTTTGCGGTACTCTTCGGCATCTCTTATCAGGTGCTGTTTATTGTCACAATACCCTTCATGGCCTTTTACATCATGGCACTCTTCCGTATCTTTAAAGCCTGGAAGACCTTTCATTACAAAGCGGCAACCTTCTGGCTTATGACACTCGGCGGGCTTATCCTGGCAGCTGCTGTGGGCATAGGCGCACGGTTCCTTATTCTTAAATTCTTATTGTAATAAACGCATTAAAGGCGCAGGTCGTAGGACCCGCGCCTCTTTCTTTTTCTTAAAGCTTAACTTCCATCTTCTTATAAAGCATGATATCCGCTATCAAAAGAATAACCGTTGCAACCGCTCCGATTATAAGCCAGGGGCCCACCCCGATGTTGCCAAGTCGTGCAAAAGCTTCACCGATTTTTGCGGGTATGGAATCCGGATGATTCCTCATAGCTGAGCCGATTCTCGGAATGCCGAGTGCACATACCATGTAAATGCCCCAGAGAGCCCAGAAGAACTTTCTTTCGAAAATAACATACATAGCTGTGCAGAAGATTGTTACAAGAGGTAACACAAAGGTTATTACCACTATAACTTCCGGCTTAACGCTTACGATGTTTTCGACCTCACCGCTTAAGGAAACTGCGGGGCCGATGACCTTTCTCTCAAGGAAGTTCACAAGCCATATAACGCCCAAAGAAGCAAGAATATCAATTATTACCAGTACATATCTGCCGATTAAGTAAGGGATTCTGGCACGGTTCATGGAAACCGTTACGTAGAAGTCCGACTGTCCGCCGAGGGACTGTGAAAAAATAAGCACTGCCACGGTAAAAACAATAGCAAGAATAGTGCCGATTGTTCCGTAAGAGGCCGGTTCATCACCCGAAGCGGTTCTGGTAATTGCTATGGCAAATATGATACCGAAGGCTCCGCCGCCTGCGGCAGCGGCGATGTATGTAAGCAGCTCTTTAATGTTTACGGCAAGGAACTGACCTATGGTTTTTAATGTTTTCATTATATCCTACCTTTCGCTTCCGGCGGGAAACCGCCGGAGCTTATCTTAAATTCATTAGCAATACTTTATCTCTTTTTTGTTAAGTCCTGCGGAAACAAGCACTATGCCAAGTACATCAAGGATAATACCTGCGGCACAGAACAAAATGGCAAATGCCTGAGGATTGGCCATAACCATGCTAAAGGTCTTTCCGTTCTTAACAATTCCGATACCAATCGTACATAAGAATACAACAAAGAATACAAATACTATGTAAAGAATCATTCCTACGGTTCTTCCGAAACGCTCGGATAAGAACGCCACGATATTACCCAGGAAGAAAAGTATTCCGATTACTCCGAGAAATGCGGGAATAACAAGGGAAAGCATTTCTTTTAACACAGGCCACTTAATCAAAGCACAGATAAAGGAAATCGTGAAGCTTAAAAGACCGATAACCTGCTGTGCCACGTTCATGGCAACAAGGCTGGTTCTTCTTCTGGAACTCATGGATACCGTAACGGGGAACATTACCGTAATATTGGTAAAGCCGAATACGATAACGGACATTGCCGAAGCCATGGTTAAGTACAATACTATATTTTCGGTAAAAGTATCTATGAAGTTGGAACCGTCAAGCAAAGACATAACTGCAACGATACCGATTATCATAGCGTATATAGCAAGCATTGATTTGCTAACATAGTAAAACCAGTATTTAAGATTTCTGTCAAAGCCTGTCATATTAAGCCTCCTTGCCGCACATAGCGACGAAAATCTGCTGTAAGTTCATGGGCTGAACGGTGATGTCCGCGGTGTTCCTAAGTTCTTCGCCGGGCTCAAGCATTACGGTTGCAGCCTTGCTTCTTCCGATGGTCTCAACATGGTAGGTCTTCTTACCTTCCATAATCTTGTCCACTTCTTCGCTTACACCTGAAACATGTACGGTTCTGCCTACAAGCTCCTGAGTGTTTTCTTTTAAGATGATGTTACCTTTGTCAAGGAACAATACTTCTTCAAAGATATCAGCCGCCTCTTCGATGATGTGTGTGGAAATAACGAAGGTTCTGCCTGACTCAGCAAACTCTTCAAGTAAAATCTTGTAGAAGGTATCTCTTGCCACAACGTCAAGGCCTGCAACGGGCTCATCAAAGAAGGTGTACTCAGACTTGCTGGCAAGTGCCACGATAATGGTTACCATGGAAAGCATACCTTTTGAAAGCTTTGAAAGGCGCTTCTTAATATCAAGTTCGAATTCTTTTATGAGTCTTTCTTCAATTGATTTGTCATAGCCCGGGAAATAGGTTCTGGCTGCCTTGAGATACTCTTTGACTTTGAGGCCGCCGATACCGGTGTTACCTGCCGTGATGTTTAATTCTCTTGAAAAGCAAATCTTATCGAGTGCGTCCTGATTGTCCCACACTTTTAAGCCGTCTACGTCAACCTCGCCTGCCGTTGCGGGGTTCTGGCCGGAAGCTATGGACAAAAGAGTGGTCTTACCTGCTCCGTTTCTTCCGATGAGGCCGTAGATTTTGCCCTTTTCAAGGGTAACGTCTACTCCGTGTAATACTTCGTTGCTGCCGAATTTCTTAACAATACCTTTGCATTCTAAAGTGTTCATGTTTAATCTCCTGTTTTATTTTGCTTCGTCAATCATTTTAATAAGATCGGCCCTGGTGATACCAAGACTGATGGCTTCTTCCACGATAGCCTTGACATAGTTATCGTAGAATTCCGCCTTTCGGCGCTTCATAATCATTTCTTTGGCGCCTTCCGACACAAACATTCCAATACCCCGTTTTTTATATAAAACCCCTGAATCTACCAAAATGTTCACACCCTTTGCTGCAGTCGCGGGGTTAATGGTATACATTTTTGCCAGATCATTGGTGCTTGGAACCTTTTCTTCTTCCAACAAGATGTCTCTCAATATATCATTCTCAATCATTTCGCTAATCTGAATATATATTGATTTTTCTTTAGAAAGAAATTCATTCATTTGTTGCCTTTCCTCTCTTTAACTCCATAAGAACAAATCCCAAAAGCGTAAATACGATTCCGCCGCCGATTACGCAGATGCCACCGATTGTTTCGTCCAATCCTTCGAGCCAGTTGGCTACGAATGTTCCCATAAAGTTGAATACCATATGGCCTAAAATTGTGGGCCAGATGGAACCGGTTCTTTCTCTGATATATCCAAGGAAGAGACCGAGGATAAATGCGTATGCGCCCTGAACGATGTTAAAGTACTCAATTCCGTACATGATACCGTCCATCATGTTCATATGGGTTAAGCCAAAGAGAAGAGCCTGAATAATGTTTACAACCCAGAAGCTCCAGCCTGCTTTTTTGAGTAAGTCAAAAGAAATTCCTCTGAAAAGTGTCTCCTCCGTAAAAGGAGCAATTACGATAGTAGTAAGAATGGATACTAACGTAAATCCGGCAATACCGGAACTTTCAATGAGTTCCCTGTAACTGTCAAATATTCCGGGTGCCAGTGTTGAAAGCATTCCGAGTATCATCAATACACAAAATGTACCGCCTGCCATAAGCAGGATTGTGCCCGGAAAAGTTAATCCCGGAAATGCCTTAATGGGTGAGCCGTAGTCATTTCTTTTTAAACCCTTAAACATAATAAGCAGTGCCAGTACAAAAACAATAAGCTGGACAAGGGCGGTGATCTTTATGGCCACATCGCTTGTTAAAAATTCAACGAGATGAGCCTGGGCTTCTTCAGCGCTTCCGCCTTTTGCTATCACTCCGGAAGTGACAATCAGGGAAACAATCGAACCTACTACCAGGGCCGTTCCCTTGAACAAAGGCCAGGGAACGATGGATAACAGGGTGTACTTAACTCTGCTCCATATCTTGCTTTCGTTGCTCATATATACCTCCTTCTCAAGGAATCGCGAATCGGTATGTTGTTCGGTTCCCTCGTTATGTGGTTCATTACTTATGTAACTAACCATAGCACTAACATAGCTAACTGTCAACAGGTATTTCGGAAATAATTCAGTGCTGTATACATATGTTTATTTTTATGGCCATAATTGCGAGTTTTTCGTAGCTATAGTATCAGGAAGTGCATTAATGTGGTACTCATGAAACAAACGTTTCCGGCTAAATTTCATGTTTTGGAGGCTTAAGAGTTCTATCTTGTTTCATACACATAATTAGCCTAACTTATTTTTCGGTTATTTCTGCAAGGCGATTGGTTTACATAACTTTTGCTCCGAAGCAAAAAAACTCCCAATCCGATATCCTTCTCGTATTGGGAGTATCATATCAATGTTTATTAGTAAAACACCTTGCCCGGCTCCACAAATTCCGCGTTGCCGTCCTTTATGCCCACAATGGTGACGGTGCAGTTCTTTTGCTGAACGTAGCCCCAGAAATCTTTTTTGTCCCAGTGCATGAGGCAGCTCATGAGGGCTTTGTTGAGGGCTCCGTGACCGATAAGAAGAATTTTGGCATCGGGTTTTGTCGCCTCTGTGGGAAAAACGTGTTCCTCAAGGAACGCCGCCGCTCTCTCAGCCAGATGCTCAAGGCTCTCCGCACCGCCCTCCGCAACATAATTGCCGGGATCTTTAAAAAGGGTAGTGATGCAGCAATCCGCTGGCCTCTCCGCCTTGGTGGTGCCTTCGTATTCGCCAAAGAACATCTCCTTAAGCCTGTCATCCCTGACTATCTCCGTGGTGCGCTCACCTCTGATAATCTCCGCGGTTTTATAGGCACGTTTAAGGGGACTTGAAAAGATATAGTCAAACTCCACATCCTTAAGGCCCTCGGACGTAAGCTCAGCAAGCCTCACACCGTTCTCGTTAAGCTCTATATCGGTCTGACCCTGAATGCGTTTTTCCGTATTCCAGTCGGTTTCCCCGTGTCTTACAATGTACAAATTCACAGTTGCAAATTCTCCGTTCTGATAATCTACAGTGACAGTCCGTCAAAGAAGCTGTCCTTTTTGGCCGAGCCGCTGCCCGCCTTTATAATATATGCTTTGGACTGCACCATGTCATCACCGAGATCCCTAAGCATCGCATCTATCTCGTCGGTGTCCGGTTTAACTATATCAAGATACAGTTCAAGATACTCTTTATTGTCCTTTAATTCTTCTTTAAAAAGACTCCAGGCGGTTTCCCTGCCGTGCCCTATGGCTCTGGCCTTCACATACTCCGAAAGAAAGCTTTTAAACCGCTCCGAAAGGTTACGGGCATGCATAAGACGCATGAGACTTAAGTAGCATTTGTTTCTGCCCACTTCTTTTAAATACTCGCCGCTCTCGCCGGGCATCTCCCCATCCACGGAACCGATTCCGTCATAGGAAATGTCCTCTTCGCCGCAAAGAGTTCTGTCGGTATAGCCTTCGTAATCGTCAAGCTTCAAAAAGGATTCAAGAGCCAGGTCCCATTTCTCGTACCAGACGGGTGTCCCCAGGTCCTTGTCCCTTAACAGATACGCCGCAGGCAGCCTCTTGACCGTTGCAGCCAAAAGAAAGGGCATATCCTCATCCTCATAATCGCACAGGCGAATGGACTCGATACGGTCCGAGCCGTCAAAAACACCCTTCTGAAACGTGGGTCGTCCGCCCTTCTCAACGGTCACCTGCGTAAGGTGAATGCACTGTGACAACGCCCAGTCCCCGATATCCGTAACGCTTGCGGGGATTTCCACCTCTCTTAAGCCTCTGGTGCCCAAAAACGCTTTCTTGTCTATTGCGGTCACAGGCAGGCGCAACTCGCCGGCCTCTGCAAAAGAAGGCACCCTAAGCCTGCTGCCGGCCCCTTCAAGGCCCACAACCTTCGCACAGGTCTTCTCTTCATCCGCTTCAAACAACAGGGTAAATCCCCCCACAACAGCCTTTATCATACCAGTTTATCTATCTCTTTCCTCAAATCTTCCTTACGGTCCGCCACCATTAAAAGTGCATTGTACTTGTCATAGTCCTCCGAACCGAAGGTATTAAAGAATCTCGCGGGTGCATCCGACAGTGTAAGCTCCGTCACAGCCACCAGCATTTCGTTGCTCTCGTCGCCAAAGAAAGTGGACAGCGTCACAAACAGATTGTGTATACGTTCCTGCTCAACCTTGGTCTTCTCCCGAAGCTCCGCCACCTTATCGTTGTAAATACGGCTTACGGTTTCGCTTCCGTCGGCTCCGTCTTCCCTCACACCCGCAAGCATCAGGCCAAAGAGGCTCTTGATTCTTTTGTGCTTGCGCTTCTCCGAAGAAGAAAGGGAACCGGACATTTCTTTTTTGTGAATAATGGTGTTGCGAGCCTCAATCTGAGTCTTTAGTGCCGCCTCAACGTCGCCGGATTCTTTTACCGATTTAAGGGCGGGCAGAATCTCTTTATAGTCGTCCGCAAGGTGCATGATGCCCTTTATTTCGTCCTTAATCTTGTCAAGAAGAATGCCTACCAGTGACAGGCGCTCGTCCATGGGAGCCTTTGCGGCCTTCTCGGCAACAGACTCATTAATCTGTCCCGACAAAAGAGCCTCCGCATTGTAGCTTGCGCGGTACTTGATATACAGGTCATAATATGCCGCAAACTCACGCACAATCTTGTCGTTTCTTAAGTACTGGCCGATAAGGTTCTCGCTGACCTTCAGGCCTTCTTCTTCGTACATAAGAATAATGTCGCTTAAATCCTCCCAGCCTCTCGCGGTTACGTAGGAGCGGCCTTCGGAAGTGGTTTCGATGTGGTAAAAATAATCTTTTTTGGCATCAAGAAAGCCCATGATGGCGCCGTGAATGCCCTTTTCAAGAGCGTAGGTCTTCCATGCGGGGTAGTCTGCCTCAACGGTAATAACCTTCAGACGATCCAGAGTAACCACGTCGAACTCACGAACGGAACGGTTGTATTCGGGAGGGTTGCCGGCGGTGACGATTACCCAGCCGTCGGGCACTCTGTGGCGGCCGAAAACCTTAAACTGCAGAAACTGAAGCATGGAAGGGAACAAAGTCTCGGACACACAGTTAATTTCGTCAAGGAACAATATGCCTTCTTTGACACCGCTCTTCTCCATGGTTTCGTACACGGAAGCGATTATTTCGCTCATGGTATATTCGGATACGTCGTAGGTGTTGCCTGCGTATTCTTTTTTGTCTATAAAGGGAAGGCCCAGAGCCGACTGACGGGTATGATGGGTCATGGAATAGCTCACAAGGGCAATTCCAAGTTCAGAGGCAATCTGCTCCATAATGGCTGTCTTACCGATACCGGGAGCACCCAGCAAAAACACGGGACGCTGACGCACAACGGGTATGCGGTAATCCCCGAACTCATCCTTTTTCAGATAGAGATTTACGGTATTCTTGATATATTCTTTGGCCTTTGCTATGTTCACAGGGTTTCCTCCTCGAGTATTACTTTAATGGCCCAGTCCGGAACCTTCACTCTGTATTCGTCTTTATTTAAAAATGCAAAAATAACATCGTAGTCGGGGCACCTCTCGGGATAGATTCCCAGACCGTCGGTTAAATAAATAAGCCCCTTTAAATTATTGAATTCTTTATTCTTTATAAGCTCATCCACGTAGGCAAAAGCAGGCCTGAAATCCGTGGCGCCGAAGCCCGTAAGCTTAAAGTCCTTAATCAGGCTCTGAAGCTCGCTTAAGGTGGTAACCTTAATATCCTCCCACACCCTCATATCGCACTCGATAATGTGAATGTTCACCTCGGAAAAGAATGAGCCCGACCGCGAAAGAATATCCACCGTCTTTTCAAGAAACTTCCTCACGGTATCGCCGCTGCAGGAAGCGGAAGTGTCGATTACTATCACAAACTCCCTGACCTTTTTGTCCTCGGTATATTCAAGAGGCTCCACGAGCGGCATCTTGCCGTAAGTCCTGAGTCCGTAGGTGTAATAAATATAGTCAAACTCGTCCGGATTAACCTTAATCTCTTCGCCCTCGACGGAGAAACGCCTGAGTATTGCGTCGTAGTCGTAACGGGTCTTGGTGGCCTCTGAAAGATTCTCCGTAATACTCTCGCCGCCCATACCTTTCTTGGAAAAAGAATCAAGTTCCGCCTTAACGCGCTCGGCTATACGCTTCCAGTCCTCCTCCGTAAGAATGGTCTCCTGCTCCTCTTTGTAAGAAGCCCTCACTCTGTGGCGGTCCATGGTAAAAAGCTGTTTGTATTTAATCTCCGAATCGTGGGAAATACCGCCCACCGCAAACTCTCTGTAGAGCTTCTCTGCGGTAATCTCCGGCACCCATTTTTTAAGACGGGCGATAATGGTACGCTCTTCGTCGTCCTTCATCATGGAAGCTCCGGGAATATCCATCTCAAGAATGATATTCTCAACCGCTATATCCGTGGCGATGTTCCAAAAGTTCTCATCGGTTTTGTCGTATCTGTAAGGATGCATGAATATTGCGTGAAGCATCACATGAAGATACAGTCGCACCGCTATATTGGGTTCTTCTTTGTAATCCGTAAGGAGCCTGTAAGGGTCGTAATTAAGGGACTCTCCGTCGCAGACGTAGCCCTTAAGCCCCGGCACCGACTTAAGCTTAAGCTTTAACAATGCGGTGTCAAAGAATCTGAACCTCACCGTAATGGTGTCCCGTGCCAGAAGCATAATCTTCTCCGCATATTCCTCTATTAACTTGTCGTCAAAAGAAAGGGCACTGTCCATACTTACCTGTATACTCTCACACAAAGATTGATTTTGCCTTTTTTGCTGACGCCGGCCTCCCCTGCTATTTCAAAGCGCCCGAAGCCACGCACACTTACACGGTCGTCGACCTTGGCCTTAAAATCAGCCGCCATGACCTGTCTCGAATTCACAAAGACCTTCTGCTCCGTAAAAAGCCTGCAGGAAGCGTCTCTCGAAAGCTTGTAAACCCTCGCTATTATGGCATCCAACCGCTCGGAACTCACCTGTACACGTATCTCTTCCGTGGCACCCTCGGGCAAAGAAAACTCCTCTTCATAAGGCTTCACCATAACGCTTGTGTGCTTGACCCTCGTAAGATTCTCCGTGATATATTCAGCCATGGACTCCACACAGTACAGTATCGCTTTGTTGGAATCCACAAATATATCCCCAAGCATCTCTCGCTCAATTCCAAGATTCATGAGTGCACCCAGAAAATCCCTGTGAGTTAAGTCGTCGGAGAACTTGTCCATAAGAGGACTTATCTTAAGAGCCGCTATGGGAAGAGACTCCTCGTAACCAAAGGCCTCCGGGTCACCGAAGCGTATCAGCTTTCTTTCGCAGTAGTCATTGCCCCCGAAAAGCATGGGCTTAGCGTAATCCAAGTCTTTCTTTATCTTAAAGAATTCTGAGACTTCCGCCTCGGTTAAGAAATTCGTATATGTATATCTGTTGCCGTTAAAGCTTCTTTCGACAAGCTCTTTTAGTCTGTTAGGTAAAAATTCGTCAGCCAAAACAATCTCCACACAGCAATCGGGTGGTTTGGCGCCACCCGATGCACAAATCCTTAATTAAATGCCGTAATACCAAGATCGCTGTAAGGTATAAACACCTCTATAAAGCCGGACGCATAAGGACCCATCTCGTAAGGCGGGTATTCAACGATGAGACCGCCCTTTTGATATGTCACGTTTATGGTTTCAAAAGAAATATAATTGTATGCCTGCTCATAAACCACATCGGGGTCGTCATAACTGTAATAAGGCGACATTTCTTCGGTAAATACCTTGGCATGTTCTCTGGTGGCCTCAGCCACAACCCTCTTTAAGTCTTCTTCGGTGCCGGTATAAATATCCGTAAAGGACACATCCTCACCTGTTCTTAAGTCGAAAAGGAATACCTGAATAAAGGGATATCCGTGAGCACCGCCGCCGTACCAGTATGCGGAGCCTTCTACAGTCAGGTAATTGTCATTAATCTTAAACACTCTGCCGAGGTTTAAATCATAGGACACAAGCCCCGCATAGGAGCCATGACCGTTATTGGCACAATCCGAAGCGTCTGTGGCAAAATAAAGTTCGGTGCCCAAAAGTCCCTCGCATTGATTCTTCACAGACTCTTTAAGGGTATTATTAATGGCATCTGCTTTGTCCCCGTAGGAAGAACCCAGAATTGCGTATTCGCCGTAGTAACATCCGATTTCAGCCTTGCAGTACTCGCACTTGACTGTTTCGCTGACATATCCGACGTTTACGTCCGAGCCAAAATTATACTTAAATGTGTCAATGCCTAACTGCTTAAAATCCCCGTCTTTATAAATACTCCAGTCTCTGGTCTGTCCGTCATTGGTAATTGCATATATGGTTCCGTTTGAAACCACTAAATCTCCGAAGGGAGCCGCCCCGTGAGTCCCCGGGTAACTGCTTCTTGTGACTATCCTCTCCTTGGTGTGTTCTTTTACATCGTATGTGCACAATGTTCTTTTGCAGAGACCGTATTCACAGTCTTCGTTCTCTAAGAAATAAAGTATCCCGTCTTCAATAGCCGCAAGATACGCAAGGTCATTGGATATAACCGTTCTTCTGCCGGTAATAAGGCTCTGGTCCACGATACTCTTGACACTGTAGTCTTCATTGTGGGTCTCATAAATTATGCACTCGTCGTTAAAGTACAAAAGGTCGTAATTGTCCTTGTCCTCATCGCAGACTTCATCAAATTCGTTTATGGCCTCTCCGTCGAAATTATAAATCTTTCCGTCCGATCTGACCCTAATGTAGCCTGTCTCATCCATGAATCTCTCAACGCATGAGCCTCTGAAATAGTCTATGGTATTTAAGAATACAATATTATTGTAAGCCTCGGGAATATCCGCAAGAATCGTGTTCGAGCTCTCAACAGGCTCCATGGTCTTCTCATCATAACAGTATTCCTGATACTCACCCGCAAAATAATTAAACAAAGTAAGAATGACCTTGCCCTGATAAATATCAATGCAGCCGTTCCACTCGCCCTTAACCAGCAGTTTGTCTTCGCCGGTCTTGTAATTGTAAACTTTGTAAGCGTAATTGTTGCCCTCTCCGTCCACTACTTCTTCGGCTTCATAACGTCTGTAGAAAATGTAGTCGCCGTGGGCAAATTTGACTTCTCCGAGGTCGGGAATCTTAACTCTGTAGCTGCCCACCTGCTCGTCACCCTTTAATACATAGACGGTATAGCCTTCGTCTTCCGCCACGATAATGGGTGTCTCTACATATTCCCGGGCCGGCTCCGCTTCAGGCTCCGGTGCGGTCACGGAAGTCTCCTGAGAAACACTTGCCTCCGTTGAAGATAACGAAGCCGATGCAGGATCCGAAGACACCGATACCTGCTTCTCGCAAGCGGTCAAAGAAAGCGCCATTACAAGCGAAATTAGTGTTGCTGTAAGTTTTTTCATCCTATTCATGGTAAATTCTCCCTTTGACGACTATTTTAGCATAATTTAATTATACGCAAAAGACACAAAGGCCAATATCCTTTGTGTCTTTAATGATAATTGCTTATTTGTTTTTACAAGCTTATTTGAAAGCTGTTATTCCAAGCTCGTCATATGTCATGGTTGCATAAATAAAGCCGTTTGCATAAGCCGCAAGTTCGTAAGGCGGGAATACTACGCTTAAGCCGTCTTTATCAAATTCGATGGTATAGCTGTCAAATGTTACGGAATTATATACCTCGTCGTAAATGGCGTCTGCACTGTCAAACATGAAAAACGGAGTATCCTCTTCTGTATAAGAATTGTACTGGGTCTCTATGTTCTCCGCTACCGCCTTCTTGAAATCCTCTTCCGTGCCGGGGTAGATGTCCTTAATAGTAACTTCTTCGCCTGTCTTTAAGTTAAAGAGTCTGCAGAACGTATAAGGCATTCCGTGGGCACCCCCGCCGTACCAGTAGGAGTTTTCGTTAATGACAACGTAATCCTTAAGAATCTTAACGTCGGTAATGCGTCTTTCGTAAGTCATATCGCCCATGGTGGTACCGTGTTCCGAGTTTTCACATTCTTCGGCACTTGATACCTTGGGATTGTCTGTTCTTTTGCCAAGATTTTCTTTGGCGCTTTCTTTTAACGTATTATTGATGGCTGCCACGCCGGATCCAAGGGATTCATCAAGTACGAAGTACTCTTCGTAGTCCTCGTTAATGGGATTCTTGCAGAATTCGCACAGCTCGGAATTGCTGAAGTATTCCACGGTACCGTACTGAGCCCAGTCGCAGGTTTTTTTGTTAATGTTAAGCTGTTTAAACTCTCCGTTTTCAATGATGCACCAGTCTTCGGAAGTACCGTCGGAATTTCTTACGTAGATTGCATCCCCCGAAACCACAAGATTGTTAAAAGGTGACATTCCGCCACCGCCCGCATGTCCTTCTGCAGTCATGACCCTGTTCTTGGTTTCATCCTTGGGATTGTATACCCATAAGGTCTGCTTCACGATGCCGAATTCGTCGGATTGGTCCTCAAGAAAATAAATCAGGTCTCTGTCCATGCTCATGGTAACGCCCGATGAAACATTAGCGCAGATTTCCGTATCCTGACCCGTAATAAGATTTAAGCATCTTAAAACACTGTTGCCTTCAATATATTTGCGGGCAATATAAACCACTGTTTTATCGTCGTAATACTCTATATAACTGTAGTCATAGCCTTCTTTAAGTTCCTCGAACTTATTGAGGGCTTCTCCGTCGAAATTGAAATAATCAAAGCCTCTGTTAATCTTAATATAGCCCACCTCGTCCATTATGCGGGATGCACACTTTCTTCCCCCCGCAGTGGCATACTGCATGGACTGAAATGTGTTATCGCTGTTAAAGGGAAGCGACTCCCAAAACTTAGAAGGATTATCAATTTTTTCAAGTGTCACCGGGTCGAAATAAAGTTCAACATACTCACCCCGGTCATAATTTTTGACCGTAAGAACTATCTTACCCTTATAAAAGTCAAAGAATCCGCCCCAGTCCCCGTGAGTTAAGATTTTCTCCTCACCGGTCTTGTAATTGAAGGCCTTATATACGTATTTTTGGCCGTCTTCGGCGCTGTCTTCATATTCTGAATAAAAAAGATAATCTCCGTAAAAGAAACAGTTGTCGGGATAAGCCTCTTCGGGCGCCTCAAAGCTTCCGATATATTCTTCGCCCTTTACAAGGTAAACGGTGCTGTTCTCTATATTAATACTGTAGAGTGCCGTCACCGGATAGTTGTCTGCTTCGGCACCGCTTAAATCGTCGCCTCTCTCCTCAAGTTCCGATGTCGATGTGCCGGTCTCCGCTGATATGTTGCCTTCTGCAGCAGATGCAGAATCGGATACGCTTGCGGCCTTCTCACATCCGGCCAAAGAAAGCGTTAAAGTCATGGCCAGTAACAGCGATATAAGTTTTTTCTTCATAAGTATCATTCTCCTCTCGTCAAAGATTTCTCTTTGCGATTTAACAAAGGGTATTCTAACATACAAATTATTAAAAAAGACACAGAATATATCTGTGTCTTTCTTAATTATCTATGAAGTTATGTGCCGGGGCTTAAATCTGCCCCCTGCGATTACTACTGTCTGTACTCGTCTCTATTAACGTAGTCGTCGTTAGAGTAACCGTTGTTGTCATAGTTTCTTTTGTCCTTGTAAGGCTCGGGATCGTCGCTCATTACAAGGCCGCATACGATGTATGCCATAATACCGGTTCCGAAAGCAAGTACCAGAATTACGAAGCCCAATCTGAAAATCATGGGGTCAATGTTAAAATACTCGCCAAGACCTCCGCATACACCAAATATCTTTCTGTCTTTAACTGATTTGTAAACTCTTTTTTCCATAGTAATAATCCTTTCTTTTTCTTCAAGTATAGTTTTTAGTCCAATAGTCTTATGAGGTTTCCCTCACTTTATGATGCTATTATATCATATAGTATTCTACAATAAATAGTACTTAGAGAAATTTAAGAAAGTTTAAGTTTTTCTTTAGAGCAAGATAAGTCATGTAAAGCCGCAAGTTTTGAATAGTAGCAAAAGAAAGGGGTATCATAAAATAATTACAGAAACGTGTAACATTGGGGATATCTTATGATTGAAAATTTAAAAGGCGTTTACGAAACTGTTAACTTCAAAAAGCAGTCCGGTATTAAGCTTTACTTAAATGACAGTCTCACTGACTACCCGCTTCACTGGCACACGCCCATTGAGATAGTTGCCCCCGAAAAGGG
The DNA here is from genome assembly GCA_946534145.1 of uncultured Lachnospiraceae bacterium. Taxonomy (GTDB): domain Bacteria; phylum Bacillota; class Clostridia; order Lachnospirales; family Lachnospiraceae; genus UBA1258. The sequence continues at coordinate 15,380 of CAMNCH010000017.1, read as the reverse complement.
CCACTATCATGTTACCTGTGCCGACCGTGACTACGATCTTAACGAGGGAGACATTCTTTTTATTGCCCCGGGAACTCTTCATTCCATGAGTCCCGAAGGCGAGCAGGGCTCCCGTGCCATTATTCAGATAGACACCTCTACCATAAGGGGCGTCCGAAACACTGATAGTATTTTGTCCTTTATTTCCCCTTCTTTTTTGGTAACGGAAGAAACCTTTGAGAAAGAATTGTATGCTGCCATACGTTTCTTTATCTGGCGTATTAAGGTTGAGTATAACGGTGACAACCCTTTCTTTGAGCCCGCTATATACGGTATCTTTTTAAATATCCTCTCTCTCATAGGTCAGAGCAAGGCTTACAAAGAAAAGATAATTACAGAGCAATGTACCAAAAATCGTGAGTACGTTGAGAAGTTCTTAACAATCTGTGACTACATTAACGAGCACTGCGCCGAGGACCTGACTCTTGAGGAAATGGCGGGAATGGCAGGCTTCTCCAAGTACCACTTCAGCAGACTGTTCAAACAGTTTACCAATGTTTCTTTTTACCAGTATTTAAGCCAGAGCCGTATCCACAATGCGGAGAAGATGCTTTCTTCTTCCGATAACAGCATTACGGTAATTGCGTATAAATCGGGCTTTACCACCCTTTCTTCTTTTATCAGAATGTTTAAGCTTATTAAGGGTGTTACGCCTTCGGAATATCGCGCCATGTACATCGGGCGCAGTCCGGCCGGAATAATGTAGATTACTTATATTCATAATTACCTCCAATGCAAAAGGGACCGAAGCCGCGGGGCTTCAGTCCCTTTTTGTATGCGGCCGTCAAGCGGCTGCCGAGCTTGCTCGGACAGACATGTGGCGACTGCATGCAATCGGCGGATTGCATCATTAAGCAATCCGCCGATTATATTGGGAGATTCAGAATCATTAAAAGAGCTTTTATTTGGCCTTTTCAACGATTACATCTTTAATAAAGTCTACGTATTCGGAAGTGTCCTTCTTGGCAACGGGACCTTCTTTGGTGAATTCCATCTCGTTTCTGTCGGTGCCGTAGGGCTTCCACTCGGGAAGCTTGGTACCGTCGATGTCAACACCATTGGGGTTACCGGTCTTAATAAAGTTAGCCCAATAGGTGCTCATCTGTCTTGCGAGGTCGTAATGACGGCCTACGAAAGGTCTCCAGCACTTGTTAAGGTTGTCAAAGAAGAACCAGAGGTCTACGGAATGGAAGGTGCCCGCATTGTCCCCGGGGATGTCGGGATTGAATCTGTAGTAGTAGATTAAATCGCCGGTGCCGTTCTTGATGTTACACTCTGCCGCGCCTTTAACGGAAGCTTCAATACCGCTGACGGTTGAATAGCCCATGGGGCCTTTCTCGGAGGCTTCTTTGAAGGATAAGAACTTGTCGGCCTTGGCGCCGAAGATTTCTCTTGCTTTCTTCTCAAAGTCTTCTTTGTCCGAAGCGGGGATGAAGGACTTAAACTCGTCTGCGGTATTACCGCTGAGTACGGGAACCTTGGCCCACTGACCGTTAAGCATGCGCTTGTAGGGCTCGTCCACGCAGAATTTGTGGTCGATGCAAGGAGCAAACATGCCGTTTTTCTCTCTGAATTCAGCGTATTTGTCACGAATTACGAGGGCATCCACTTTTCTCGCTTCTTCAAGGGTCTTAACACCCAGATAGTCAAAGAATTTCTTACCAAGCTCTTCAGCTTCGGAAATATCACGGGGCACGATGAATGCGTCACCACCGAAAGGATTTCTGATGATACCGCTCATGATGAGGGCGCTCTTAATCATCTTGTAGTTGGCTTCGCAGGTAAGCTGAAGCAGGGTGCTGCCGCCGCCTGCGGACTGGCCTGCGATGGAGATGTTCTCAGGATCGCCGCCGAATGCTGCGATGTTCTCATAAACCCACTTTAAACCTGCCTGCTGGTCAAGGTTACCAAAGTTGGTAGGTGCCTCGGGGCTCTCTGCCGTAATCTCGGGATGAGCAAGGAAACCGATAGCGCCGAGACGATAGTTAACGCTTACTACGATGATTCCTTTTTTGGCAAGGGCTTCACCGTCAAACTCCATTTCACAAGGGTAGCCCCACTGGAAGCCGCCGCCGAAGTACCATACCAGTACGGGAAGCTTGTCGTTCTCTGTATGAGCGGGGGACCAGATATTTAAATAAAGGCAGTCCTCGCCCATGGCAATCTGATTGTCAACGTGCCATTCTTTGTCGTAAAGGCCTTCGCCCGCGCCGGGTGTGTCCTGTACGGAAATGTTTTTAAACTTGTAGCATTCGAGTTCACCTTCCCAGTTCTTAACGGGCTGAGGTGCTCTCCATCTGTTCTCTCCCACCGGGGGAGCTGCAAAAGGGATTCCCTTAAACACGGTAATTCTCGCATTGGTAGCGGGAAGTCCTTTCACTACGCCGTTCTTGGTCTTAACTGTTCTAAGCATCGGCTGCATAATGTAACCCTCCTTATGAAATATGTAATCTGCGTAAGCGGTGCCCCCTAGGAGCGGTTTCCCCTTACGTTTAACGTCCCGGGTCCCCCACGACCCGATAAAACGTTTTATCTTCTAAATTAATCATATTCTTTTGAAAGTTTCTTATACTTATCAAATATTGCCAAGTAGTAGCCATTTGTTGTCATAATTTGAGGAATTTGTATATGAATTTTGGGTAAGAAACGCCGTATTTACGGGCTTGTGAGATAATTTTATCTTTGATAATATGATAAGTAACAGTTTGGGGATTATATAGGGAGGTATAACTTATGATTGGAAAAGTATTTAAGAGCGCGTTTCTTTTGTTGCTGGTATGTTTATGTGCGGTTTCTTTTGCCGGTTGCAGTGACCGGCCCGGAAAAAAGGAAATAAAAAGAATATTGTCTCAAACCGACCCGTATATCAAGGCCGAACTGGCCCCTGCCCTGGGGCTTAATGAAGAGGATTTGACCATTTCCGAAGGTCATGTCGGTTATTCCAGGGCTGCCGAATACAAATTTACTGTGGGCGATAAGACATATACTGCCAAGGTGTCAGTCGTCGGAACAGAGATAATGGCATTCACGGATTATTACTGCAATGAGTTTTATGAAAAGATTTCCGGACCGGTTTACGATTATATAAAGAATGCCGACTTTTTTGTCGGCTGCGAATATACGACCTATCGTTTTCTTTTTTCCGTTAAGCCGCCTGAGTGGGAGAATCCGCGTGAACAACAAATCCATGGCATGCTTCCCCTGGATGTTAATCCGGACAATATGACCGAATATATAAATGACCCCGAAACTTCGGGTCTAAACCTCGAGGTCGAGTTTTACTACTACGGGCCCAAAGACAAAGTCATTCCTGACGAAGCCCTTTACAAGTTAACAGAGGTATTCCCCCCGCTGCAATCTTTTTATATAGACATTTCCCACTTTGGTTCAGAAGGATTAAGCGAACCTGACAATTACCTTGAAAAATATAGTTACTATTCAAATTCCAATGGCACCGGTATCCACTATACGGAATTCACCTATCGTAAACTTGCCGATGGCGTTATGCTTTGCCTAGTTGAACCGGTAAGCCCGGATTTCAAAGCATTCATAGACAATAATAATCTGTTTGTAAATATTCCCGCTTCCATGAAATCCGAAACCCGGCTGTATGTTTCCCCGGACTTTATACCCAAAGACAGGAAGTATTACATGATAACAGCCGATTCAGACGGTACGAAAAAGGAAATAGAGCAAACGTGGTTGACTTCATCGGACAAGTTGTATTTATCCCCAGGCCGCAATTATCGAATACCGCTTAAACTTGAACAATAAGCTCGAAAAACCCGCCGCTTCGCAGAAGTCGACGGGTTTTGTATTAATACTCAATATCACTTTTTTCAAGCTGATTCTTTAAGCGATTAAAAAATTCCAGCTGAAAATCAACCTTTTCGTGCCACATCTTATCACCGGTTTTTGTCCCAAAAGGATATTCACGGAGTTGCTTCAGCTTATTGATTCTTTTGTCTGCAAGGGTAATCTGCTCTGAAAGCGGAAGTTCACTGAATTTCAGGAATTCAAGTCCCTCATAGATGCGGTACACGTCGAAACGGTCGATATTGTCCGCATCTCCTATCGTAATTGCAAAGGGCGTCTTCTCGCCTTCAAAATCCGAAGTATCATCTACGTGAATCGCAATTCCGTAACACATCTCTTCCACTTCGGCATCACTGTAGCCAAGACTTTTAAAGAACAGTCTTGCTATCTTTGCTCCCTCTCTTCCGTGATTGGAAGAATCCTTCGGCGATTCGTATTGCTTCACATAACCTATATCGTGAAGAAGCGCTGCTACGTACATTCTTTCTTCATCAAAGCCCTCAGCCTTGGCGATTTCCCGCGCTATGTGGGCCACTCTGAAGGAATGCTCGATACGATATTCAACCATTCTCGGAGTTCTGTCCGTAAAACCCACCGTCTTATTAAGTTCTGTCTTAAGAAACTCCGCCGCTTTCCCGATAATCTCTTCTCTCATACTATGCCCCCTGTAGAAATTCTGCGTTTTTAAATAGTGTACCCATTCTAACATAGTTTCCGTCTCTTGAATATATCATCTGCCTAAATCAGATAATTCTCTATCATCGCCTTAATCACTCCACTGTGAAGGGGTTTGTTCTGAGTTTCGAAAGTCATAATAAAGTTTTCTCCCGGAATATAACCATTTAATATGTACCTGCCAATCTTATCTACATTTTTCAGGGCATAGTCTTCCATATCCATCATCCCGAAGTGCTCCCAAATGAATTCTTTTCTCGTGCGCACATTAAGACACGTGAAGTCAGGCCTTCTCTCAACGTTATCAAGCATCATCGGAAACTCGTATCTATAGGGAATTCCATACATTGCCATCATATTCGCAATATTCTCCTCCGCCTTAGAGCGCACCCTCTCATGCTTAACCGTATAATGTTCTTTCTCCCCCGGCAAAAAGTATCCCGGCTCATATGAAACCGCCTCCCAGGCGCTGACGAAGGTGGCTTGATCCTTGTAAACCGGATTCACAAGAATTCTTTTTCCCTCATGCATGTTATCACATATTTTACCGATTGCATCCATTGACGTAGTGTCCATATATTCGTAAATTGCCCTTAACTCTTCGCTTGCTAAGCCAATCAGCTGCTTATCATAATCCTTTTGTGCCAATGCCGAAGCAAGTTTTCTGTTCTTTTTGGGAATATAATCCCCGTGGGTGTCCTTGCCGTCTGTCCTAATGTAGTATTGGAATGTCTTACCATACTTTATTGTTCGCAGTTTACCTTCAGGTGCTTTCAAAAGCGCCTGTTTTCGTGCCTCAATCTCCTTTTCGAGCATCTCTGCCCTCTTTTTAAGAACCGGCCTTGGGTCGTTTAGCCAGTCCGAATCTGTGTAATTCTTTTTAATTTGCTTCATTTTTTCCTTTCTTTGTCTAAATTATTATGTTTCAGTAGGTTTTAGACATCAAAAAGCGCCCTTCAAAAAAACACCAATGTCTAAAAAAGCCTTGCGAGACGGACTTTAAACATTGTTAAAGAAATAAATAAGCGCATCCAATACTGAAGTATCATTTTTCGTTAGGATTGATGTCTAATTAATATGAATTGGGGATTATTTACGGGTCATCACTTTTTTCGTATGTCAAAAAGGACGACTAAAAAAGTAAGATTTTCCCGATTTTACACGTCACCTACTGTGAAGGACGTATACGGGATATCTAAATATGTGACACAGAGTAGGATTTACCTGTCTTGTCAGTCTCCGACCACGGAGACAAGGAGTATTTTACATTAAGATTTGAAAAAAGTAAATAGAAAGGCGCCCGCGAATGCAGGCGCCGGGTAAACAAACTATTTTAATCTTAATCTGGCCTCGCAGGCTTCTGTAGTTGTACCTATATATTCTTCATAGATAACGACTATGTTACCATTTGCGTCGCGATATATGAAGTCGATGGAAAACGGGGCGCCGTCAAGCGTCCCGCGTACAATTCTGATATAAATTACTGTGCTGTCATGGCATTCACTTCATCAGCCGTCATGCCTGCGAATTTAACTTTGTAGATGCGGACCAAAGAATCTTCGATGCGCTCATGAGCGATTACGCCCGTGTTGACTGCGTTCAAAACATCAGCGTAAGCTGCTCCGAAATCCTCGGGCTTAAGAAGCATGTCCGCGCCGGCTTTAAGTGACGCTATGCAGGCTTCGCCGGATTCAAAATAAGCCGAGATTGCTGTCTTGGTAAGGTCATCGGTGATAATGATGACATCGTCAAGACCCATGTCCATTCTGATAATATTGGTCATTACAGCCTTGGACTGAGAAGCGTAAACATTTTCCTCCGAAAGTCCCGGAACGGATTCGTGGCTCACCACAAACATGGTAACGCCGGCATCTGCAGCTGCCTTAAAAGGAATCAGCTCGCAGGCATCCATTTCTTCTCTGGTGCGTTCATTGGAAGCTATGGCCTCGGAAGTGTCAGCGGACGCATATCCCTGTCCCGGAAAAGCAGTTACCGCCGAGTACATTCCGCTTGCGCGAACAGCCTGAACTGATTTGACTACCATCTCCGAAACCGTATTGGTATCTGTGCCGAAAGAAAATGCGGGAAGTGTCTCACCTTCTGCGGGCTCGCGGTAAATGTCCGCCACAATTCCTAAGTTTAAGTTAAGTCCGAAGTCGGACAGATAACCCGCTATCTTACTCTCTTCCTCAAAAGCAACCGCCGCATCGCCTGTAGAGGCTATCTCTGATGCCGACTTAACGGCCGCAACCTTCATCTTGGCCGGGAAAACGGACTTGCCAAGGCGCTCATCAACTGCAAGAAATAAAGGATATTTGGCAAAGCTCTTGGTACCGGCTATCATGGTCTTAAACTGGTCGGGATCAAGCATGTTCTTGTCACTGTAAATAAGGCCGCCTACGGGATATTCCTCCAGTGCCTTTTTGGTACCGTCACCTGCCTTAATGGCGGCGGATACTCCCGTAATCTGTTCGGGAGTTACTATGAAAAGACCCATGACCTGTTCCTCAACAGTCATAGTTCGTACATAATTACGTATTGCCTCCTCAAAGAGGTCCTCCTCCGTGGGAGTATCGTCCTTGGGCTCAGACGGGGGAACCGAAACGATTTCTTCCTCCCCAAAAAGGTCGTCGATTACGCTGTCGCCATCACCACCGGGTTCGGTAACATCGACATCGTCCGATACCGCAGCTTTCTCACCTGTGCCAAAGAAATGTCTTGCCAACACACGGCCGGCAAAAAACAAGCCCGTTCCTATGATTAATACTGCTGCCACAAGCACCACCCAGGCTATAATCTGCCCTTGTTTGTGCTTCTTGCGTCTTAAGTCCCTGGCTTGTTTTATTTCATGTTCTGAAAGTGTATCTATGTCAAAAAGATATTTATTGTTATTGTCCATGAACTCCACCTATTCGCTCTTCCAGTACATGATACACTATATTTTGTGCAATTTAAAGACAAAAAGCCCAATATATAAAAAATTAAGACTTTTATCTCTTTACGATTTTATAGCCGAGATTGTCAAGCATCTGCCATGCATCGTCGAGAATCTGGTAATCGTAGTGGATTACATCGGTTTCTTCCTCCGAAAGACCGGTAATCTCGGACATAAGCTTTCTGAATTCGATAAGGCCCTCGTAAGTGGTAAGGTTATTGTGAATTCTTAAGCCGTAATCTTTACCCCTGTCATCGCTTTCGGTAATGCGCTTAAGACTTGAAGGCACAAAACCTGCCGTAAGAATGTATGCGTTCCAGCGAAGATGCTCTTCCACCGACATAAAGAAAGGCTTTGTGTTCTGCTTAAAGTCTATGGATTCTCGCTTGGAGAATTCATAGTTTCTGCCTTTATACTCCACATAATAATAGTCTGCTGCATCGGTACCGGCGTAGCTTGCAAGATAATCGTTGCGACTTAAGGGCTCACGGCCGTTAAGCTCGGATTCTTTGACCATATCAAGGCCCATCATAAGAAGCTTGCCGCGAAGGCTGACGCTTACGTAGCGGCTGGAGTCTCTGTAGGAGCGCTCCTTAAGGCCGTCGGAAGTGTACCAGCGCTTGCCTGCCTGTCTTAAAATGCTGTCGATTTCTTCTTCCGTAATGGGCTCAGCATTGTTAAACATGCGGCTTCTTACAGCGCCCTCAAGAGCATAAGACTTGTGGCGGTAGAGGGTCATGCGCATTTCTTCGGAATCGTCGAGATTGTGCATGTCAAAAACAGCGCTCTCTTCGTTGCCGAAGGGAATAAAGCCGGCGTTGATAAAGGGAGTGTCCTCCATGTTGTTGCGCTGACGGGCAAAAATACTGATGCTGCGTCTGCGGCTGGTGCCGGCAGCCATCTGCCCGAGTTTAATGGCAAGGTCCCTGTTCTCAAGGTCGCTTCCGTAGGCCACAAATATGATGGTGGCTCCTTTTTTCTGCCTGAAAATAACGGACTTGACTTCCCTGTAAAAGTCAGGTGAGTTGATGTCGCAGTGATGGTAGAATTCCTTGGAGGGAAGCTCGGGAAGAGGCAGGTAATCCTTCTCGTCCACCGTGGGTTTGTATTCGAGAGTTTCTTTGTTGAAGCCAAAGAACTCGTTTCTGTAGCGGTAATAACTGTTATTTAGGTTCTTGTTGTGATATGCCTTTTCTTTGTCAAAAATGTGGTAATTGACGGGGGCATGAACGGGCTTGCCGTCCTCAAGTTTAATAAACTGGTTGGTGGCCACGTAGGTCAAAAAAAGCTGTCTGTTGACGTCGCCGAAGCCTATAAATATTACGTTTACGGAAGCGTCGTCCTTTAAAAGGCCGGTCTCGTAATCAAGGCTCTTTTCGTCAAGAAATGCCGGAAGAGGGTACTTAACCGCCGCATCCATGGCGACTTTTTTGTACTTGTCGATGGTTCTGATACAGCCGTGATTGTTGGCGATTTCTTCGTAGAGGCTTTCGTATGCGGGGTTGTCAAAGACGTAGATGTTAATGCGCTCGTAGAGATTGTCTACCTCGGAAAGGTCCGACATTTCATCAAGCTTCTTGGAGAGCTCTCCCGCAATTTCCAGGTTAATCTCGTCATTCTCCGTGTTGATGACCATGAAGATTCTGTCGCTTTCGTTCAAAGAAATGTTCTTCGCAGTCTTCTTAAGTTCGGAAATGGCAAAATCCGTAAGCTTGTCCGTAGAGAAATTCACGATACCGAGGCCGTAGAGCTCCACTGCCGTATCCTTGGAAATATCGGCCACAATGGCTTTTTTGCCGCCGTGAGCGGATTCGTAGAGTTTTCTGTTGCCGTCGTTGTCACCTATGAAGAGATATCTGTCGCCGTGAGCCTTTTCAAAAGAAGAACGCTTGAAACGTTCCCACAGAAACTGCATAAACAAAGACAATATAAAAAGAAGCACATTTAAAAGCACCAGGGTATAACAGTAATACACGCAAAACGTGAAAGGTGCGCTGGCATCCATAAGATCCTTTAAATCCGCAAAGTTAAACTTAACACCCACAAGGTACGCAGCCTTGGTAATGGCATCCAGGATGCATTCAAAAACATTGGCCTTGGAAAAGTCCTTACCGTATATTATGGCCATGTAGAAAATGGGTATGGATATGGGATAAATAGCCAGAAACCGTCCTTTTTTGAAGTTACGGATTTTATCTATTCTTTCGCCCCTCGTCTTGCTTTTTAATATGCTAAAAAGAACACTGCCCGCCCAGACGGTCAGTATGACGATTATGATTATACTTCCGAGTGTATAATAAAACATAATTCCCCCTGTGTATTAAAAAGAAAACTCCCCCGCCGCGGCCGCCCCGCAGAGGGACACTACGGCGAAGGAGCCTGAATTACTTAACCACTATATTAATGATCTTGCCCTTAACATAGATTTCTTTGACTACGGTTTTGCCTTCCATGAAGGACTGAACTGTAGGAATAGCCTTAGCCTTTTCAAGTGCTGAAGCCTGTTCCTCGTCAACTGCGATGGAGACGGTACCGCGCACCTTACCGTTAACCTGTACGCCGATTTCAACGGTGTCTTCTTTGACCGCTGCTTCGTCGTAGGTGGGCCAGGATTCGAATGCGATGGTGTCCTTGTGTCCGAGAGCCTGCCACATTTCTTCGCCTACGTGAGGAGTTATGCAGGAAAGCATCTTGATGAAGCCTTCCTTGTAGCTTACGGGGCACTTGCCGGCCTTATAAGCGGCATTGATGAATATCATCATCTGAGCGATGGCTGTGTTGAAGCCAAGGCTCTCAAAGTCTGAGGTAACCTTCTTGACTGTCTGGTGATATACCTTCTTAAGTGTCTCGTCGGACTCGTCGCCGTTGGTATCTTCGTCAACCATGTAGGTCCATACACGGCCGATAAACTTTCTCGCACCTTCTACGCCTGCCTGAGACCAGGGCTTGGAAACCTCAAGGGGGCCCATGAACATTTCGTAGAGTCTCAAAGTATCTGCGCCGTAATCGCGCACGATGTCGGAAGGATTAACCACATACTCGGGGAATCTCTTACCCATCTTGATACCGTTGGAGCCAAGGATCATACCCTGGTGAACCAGCTTCTTGAAGGGCTCTTTGGTAGGAGCAAGACCCTTATCATATAAGAATCTGTTCCAGATACGTGAGTACATAAGGTGACCAACCGCATGCTCGGGTCCGCCAATGTAAAGGTCGACGGGCATCCAGTGCTTCAAAAGCTCGGGATCTGCAAATACCTTATCGTTGTGAGGATCGATATATCTGAAATAGTACCAGGAAGAACCTGCGGAACCGGGCATGGTAGAGGTCTCTCTCTTGCCCTTTATGCCGTTCTTGTCGTACTGTTTCCATTCTGTTGCGTTCTCAAGAGGTGCCTGACCGTTCTTGCCCTTGTAGTCTTCAAGTTCGGGCAAAACAAGAGGTAACTCTGAGTCGTCAAGCGCATAAATCTTGCCGTCTTCGCCGTGAACAATCGGAACGGGCTCGCCCCAGTAACGCTGACGGGCGAAAATCCACTCTCTGAAGTGGTAGTTGACCGTTCTTTTGGCAACGCCCATCTTCTCAAGCTTGACGGTAATGGCTTCTTTGGCCTCTTCTACGGTTAAGCCTGTGAACTCTTCGGAATTGATGAGCTTGCAGCCCTTGCCGAGGTAGTCCTGCTTCTCAAAAGCACACTCTGAAACGTCGCGGCCTTCGATAACCTGAATCATATCAATATTGTGAGCGACTGCGTATTCAAAGTCACGCTGGTCGTGGGAAGGAACCGCCATAACGGCGCCGGTACCGTAATTGGCCAGTACGAAGTCGCCTATGAACATACGGACTTCCTTGCCATTAACGGGGTTGATACAGTGAACGCCCTTTAACTCGCAGCCGGTCTTGCCTTTGTTAAGCTCGGTACGGTCCATGTCGTTCTTCTTAACGGTCTCGGCGATGTAAGCCTCAACCTCTTCACGGTTCTCAACTCTGTCAAGAAGTGTCTTAACGGTCTCTCCGTCGGGAGCAAGTACCATAAAGGTAATACCGTAAATGGTCTCGATACAGGTGGTGAAAATAGAGAACTTGCCGCCGCCCACAATCTGAAACTCAACTTCGACACCGGTGGATTTACCGATCCAGTTACGCTGAATTTCCTTGGTGGATTCGGGCCAGTCGATTTCATCGAGGCCTTCTAACAGTTTCTCGGCAAAAGCAGGCTGGTTGATAACCCACTGCTTCATATTCTTACGAACTACGGGATAGCCTCCGCGCTCGGATTTGCCGTCGATAACTTCGTCATTACTAAGTACGGTGCCCAGCTCTTCACACCAGTTAACGGGCATGTCGATGTATTTGGCATAGCCGTCAAGGTATAACTGCTTGAAAATCCACTGGGTCCACTTGTAAAACTCGGGATCCGAGGTTGCAACCATTCTGTCCCAGTCATAGTCAAAACCAAGTTCTTTTAACTGTTTTGAAAATGTCTTTATATTCTCCTGAGTAAATCCGTTTGGGTGATTACCGGTGGAAACCGCATACTGCTCGGCCGGTAGTCCGAAAGAATCATACCCCATGGGATGTAGTACATTGTACCCCTGCATCCTCTTCATTCTGGATACAATGTCTGTGGCCGTGTAGCCTTCGGGATGTCCCGCATGAAGGCCTACGCCGGAGGGATAAGGGAACATGTCAAGAGCGTAGAACTTGGGCTTGGAAAAGTCCCATACATCGGTCTTGAAAGTCTTGTTCTCTTCCCAGAATTTCTGCCACTTGGGCTCAATCTCTTTGGGATTGTAAACTCTTTCTCCGTTTTTCATGATTACTCCTTTTCTTACTTTAAAACTTATACCCGATAAGATAGCACATTTTGGCGCTTGGGACAATAGAAAACGGCAAAAGAAAATGTTTCTTTTGCCGTCGCTCTTAAGTTAATTCTTTAATTTAAAGGTCTGCGGTGCAAATCTGTATACGAGCAGGCTTGCGATTACTGTATACACGGCACAGAATCCAAGACACGCAAATCCGAAAGTTTCAAGAGGAATGCGCTGGAACATGAGTATATAAATCAAAATATAAGATGCTCCGAAAGCTATCGAATACGGTACGCTTCGCACCTCGGTATTCACGTTGTAAGGCTGAAGCAGGTAGTAAAGTACCAGATAGTGAACAGAGAACAGTATACTCTCAGCCATAATTACAAACAGAACGAGCAGACTCTTCTTAAGTGCCTCCGGATCACCGGGAAGATATACCAAAAACGCAAGAAGCAGTCCCATGGCAAAGGCCGGAAGTAAATTGACCTTCACAATTTCCCTAAGCCTTATTACAAAAAGTTTAAGTACGTTGCTTCTTTTTTTGTAAAAAGAAAAAGTAAGCATGCTGTGGTCACAGTTTAAAAACAGCGCTTTCGTATAGGCTCCTCCGCGGTTTAATGTAAACACAACAAAAGAAAAATACGGAATCATCTTGTCAAAAATCCGCGCACACTCTTCTCTTCCGCCAAAAAAAGTAAAAAGCACATTGACAACAACCGTCATAGCCAGCATAACGATTGTCAGATTAATGGCAGGCTTCCACAAAAGTTTCTTGTGACGCTTTACGAAAAGCTCATTGAAGAATTCGAAGCCCTTTTTGTTGCTGGTTTCGAAAGTATCTGCGGAAATGGAATCGGACACCTGATTGTCCTGCCTTTTCCTGGCCTTCTTCATTACTATGTCCATCTGGCTCAGCATGGATTTATTGATGGCAAGATAATTCTTGTAGGTAAACACCTTAACGGAGCACACAAGACCTACAGGTATCAAAAGAAGAAGTGCTGCCATGCAGATTTCTTTTGGCAAACCATATTCAAAAACAGGCATTAAGAAAACCGCAAAGCCCAAAGCGATGGCTCCAAACCAAGAAAGCAGGCTCTTACCCGCGTAGGTTACAACACCTGTACGCTCGTAGGTAGCAAGCACGTATGATGCGTATATGAATTTACCGCATGCCACACAAAACGGAACGGCTATTAAGAACCAAAGGGGAAGGCCCCAGGCAAGGCCCATGTAAATCGCAACCGGAAGGGTACCCACTATGATTTTGAAAAGCGAGTAGCCAAAATCGATAAGCGTGTATTCTTTGGCATTTAACTTAAATATATTGATGGCGTAAACCTTGTCTTTTCTGTAGTCAAGAAAACTTACGTTAAGAAACAGACCTATGGCCGTAAGGAACAACAGACTCTGACAAAACAAAACTTCGTTAGAAAGATTGTCGCTCATGGTTCTCAAATAGCCGATGGCACCAAAATAGTAAATAATCTTGCCGATGAATATGGCGCCTATCTCCCAGATGGCAAAGATTATGGTTACTATCACGTTTAATACCCTGCTCTGAGAGAGGGCGGTGGGAAGAATATTTTTAATAAGAGGAAGCTGCCTGAGCACATAGAGTATTGAGTTACTCTTGTACGCTTTTCTTAAGGCAAACATCATTTTAAGTGTCTTAAGCATCCTGTTCCTCCTTAAGAGCGGCGATGATACGTTCCTTGAAGCCCTTGTCGTCAAGGTTTTCTTTGGCAACCACTTCAAGTTCGCCGTGGTGAAGAAGCACTATTTCATCGCACAAATCCACCGCAAGGTCCATAAGATGGGTGGAGAAAATGGTGATTCTTCCGGGCTTGATATCTCTTAAAATCTGCTTCATCTCCTCGGCAACCACTACATCAAGGGTAGTAAGGGGCTCGTCGAGAAGAAGGAGTTTGGGATTGGCAATAATATTAACAAGCATCTGAAGCTTGTTCTTCATACCGTGAGAATAGTCCTTAAGCAGCTTGTCTCTGTCTTCTTCAAGAATGCTTACGCTGTCAAAATATTCGTCGATGGTCTTAGGGTTCTCGATTCTGTCCTTGTTGATTTCAAGAAAGAATTTAAGAAATTCGCGGCCCGTAAGGAACTCGGGAACAGTGGGTACGGAAAGCACGTAGCCTATGTCGTCGGGCTCGAGTTCTTTCTTTTGTCCGTCTTCTTCAAAAGAAATAATACCGCTCGTCACGGGCATATCTTTGTTGACGCAGTTAAAGAAAGTGGTCTTACCGGCGCCGTTACGACCTAACAATCCGTAGATTTTACCTTCTTCAAAAGAAAAGTTTATTCCCCTTAAAACCTCTTTTTTGTCAAAGTTTTTGGTTAATCCCTCAATTACCAATCTCATTGTTACATCTCCTTATAAAGTTTTAGTCTGATATACAGGGAGTACGCCAGCACCAGCAAATCTGCGGCCAGTACAAGCAGCAATGCCCTTAATTCAACTTTCATAATGGCAAGCACCACAAGCACTGCGGAAAAAAGATACTGGGAAAGCGTAAAGGCTTTGGCTCTGGCCTTCTCGTCGATGTAGATGTTTCTTTCGTCATTTTTCTCAATGTTGTAAAGCCTCATGCGTTCCGGATCTTTTTTCTCAAGTCTGGCCGCATTGAGCCGTCCGATGCCGTCTCCCAACAGTCCGAAACCGCCTCCGAATATGCAATAACTTATTACCGTATAGGCAAATTTTTCATTGCCAAAGAAGTATAGTGCAAAACTGCTTCCTGTTACCAGCAATAATCCCATTATTAAGAAAATATACGCCACTCTTCCACCTTTGTCCATAACTACTCCTCCTCATAGATGAAAACATCTTCTATTTTTAGCCCAAAATATTTAGATATTTTAAAGGCAAGCTGAATAGAAGGATTGTATCTTCCGTTTTCAAGCGAACCTATAGTCTGTCTGGACACTTCAAGTGCCATCGCAAGCTCTTCCTGCCTGATTCCTTTTTCTTTTCGTAGCTCCTCAATTCTGTTCTTCATGGCATCCCCTTTGCGCATGGAAAGTTAACTTTACATTTTCATTATAGTAAAGGTTGGTAAAATGTCAAGTAAACTTTCCATTTT
>CAMNCH010000016.1 GCA_946534145.1 uncultured Lachnospiraceae bacterium | reverse complement strand
TAACCTCCGAGGCAACAAAACGGCTATAGTAAAATGCACATTTGGGACTGTTGCCTTCAACAAAAAAACCCTTTTCCCATTATTGTGTTTTTGATTATAGCAAAAATTGAGAAGTTTGAAAAGCAAGACATGACGAAATATAAGCAAAAAATGGTTGGATTTATACAATTTTAATAAATAGAATAAGATTATGCTAATAGTTTTATGCAACAGAGGTAGGTAAATAATATGATTAACAGAAAAATTACAGGTATTATTGCATTAGTGCTTTCATGCAGCCTTCTTTTTACCGCGTGCGGTGACAAAACTGCACAAAGCGGAAGTACTTCGGCTTCTTCAAGCGAGACTTCGGTTTCCGCTTCCGCAGAAGTTAAAGAGGAGACCACGGTTTCCGAGACTTCCGTTTCAGAAACGGTGGCAGAAGATGAGAAGCCCGCTGACCTTATATTAAAAGACTGTGTTCAGAAGAACATGGGATGCTTCGTGGGCTGTGCCGCTACCGAGAATGAGCTTGCGGATCCCAAGGTATGGGAAATTATCACCACTCATTTCAATGCGGTTACATTCGGCAATGAATTAAAGCCCGATGCTTTGTTTAACTACAGTCTTTCCAAACCCGCGAGCACCACTACGGTTTCTTTTAACGGCGAAGACCTTCTGGTTCCGAGACTTGATTACTCAAGAGCCGAAAGAATGCTTAAAAAGATTAAAAAATGGAACGAAGAAAATCCTGACAATATAATTAAGGTAAGAGGACATGTTCTTTTGTGGCATTCCCAGACTCCCGAATGGTTCTTCCATGAAGATTACGATAAAACAAAACCTTATGTGGACAAGGACACCATGAACAAGCGCCTTGAGTGGTATATATCCACCGTTCTTACCCATTTCACCGGCGAAGACAGCGAGTGGAAGGGAATGTTCTACGGATGGGACGTTGTCAATGAAGCAATAAGTGATGCAACCTGCACCTACAGAAGCGACAATGAAAACCCCAATGAGAAGCTTTCCGAAGACAGACACGGCAGCAACTCAAGCTGGTGGCATGTTTATGAGAGCAATGAGTTTATCATTAATGCATTCAAATATGCCAACAAATATGCTCCCGCAGATTTGGAACTTTATTACAACGACTACAATGACGCCAACCTCGACAAGGTTCAGGGAATCGTAAAACTCCTTGAAGCTGTTAAGGCCGAAGAAGGCGAGCCCGGCGTAGGTACCAGGATATCCGCAATGGGTATGCAGGCTCACTACGGAATGGACAATCCTTCCGCCAATAACATAGAGGCAGCCATCAAGGCTTACTGCAAGGTAGTGGGACATGTTCAGATGACAGAAGTTGATATTTCCGCAAGCTCCGACTACAAGGGCGACGCAAGCCAGAAGGATGCTGAGAATGAAAAACTCAAGAAGCGTTACAACATGCTTGTATTCGCAATCGGTGCGGCTTCCAAAAAAGAAGATGTCAATTTTGACGGAATTACTTTCTGGGGCACGGTTGACCATTATTCATGGCTCCAGTCCAGATCCAACGTAGGCGGTGGCAATACCACCGGACTTCCTCAGATGCCTCTTCTTTTCGATGAGAATTACGAGCCCAAGCCCTGCTTCTATGTATTTGCAAAATAGCAGATTTTGCTACATTTTGCACCTTTTATACAAAAAAGCAAATTTTGAGAAAAAAAAAGCACAATATCACAAGAAGAAAATTACTAAAACGTTTAATCTTTTGTTTATAAGTGACATAATGCTTATATATTTATGTACAATTTTTTACCTTTTCGGAGGATGTTATGAGTAAAAACCTGAAAACCCTTACAATTGTTTTTTCAGTAATTGCGGCAATAGTTGTGCTTTGCGTTCTTTTGTCCATGCGCAAGGTTAAGAATTATTCCGACAAATACGAAGGATACGATCTTGGTAAGGACGTAGTGGGACTTGAAAGAACCGGAACCTACAAAGGTTATTTAAAGAACCATTCCGATGCCAAAGAGCCCCAGAAGACTATTGATGTAGATTTGTATTCCTATGAAGGTGACGGAAATATTTCCGTATACACCAACTTCCATGACGAACCCAAGTGCCTTTTTACCGACACTGAGTCTGTCGTTACCTACACCGTAAATGTTCCTGAAGCAGGTTTTTACAATGTTTATATGGAATATCTTATTACCGAGTCCAGAGGAGTTGCCGCAGAGCGTGCTTTCTATGTTAACGGCGAGCTTCCTTTTGATGACGCTTTGAACCTTAACTTTACCCGTATCTGGAAAGATGCGGGAGAGAAGCGTGTCGACAATCAGGGTAATGAAATCCGCCCTTCTCAGATTGAAGAATACGACTGGCAGTCTTCCTATTTCTCGGACAAACTCGGCTATGAAATGGATCCCTTTAAGTTCTATTTTGAAAAGGGCGAGAATACCATTACTCTTAATGCCATCAACGAGCCCATGGCTATCAGAAAACTCGAAATTGTTCCCGTGGTTCACAAAGATACCTACGAGGAATACCTTGCAAAACAGCCTGCAAACGCTGCATCTACCGGCGACTTTGTGACTGTTATTCAGGGCGAGACTTCAACACTTCGTTCAGAATCTTCACTTTATGCCAAATATGACAGATCTTCACCCACCACTCAGCCCAACAGTGTTACCAACACCGTACTTAACTATGTGGGCGGTGATGCATGGAAGACCACCGGTCAGTGGATAGAGTGGGAATTCGAAGTTCCTGCCGACGGTTTCTACAATATTATGGTTAAGGGTCGTCAGAACTACCAGAGAGGTTACGTATCCAACCGTAAGATTTATATCGATGGAGAAGTTCCTTTCAAGGAAATGGAAGAGATTTCTTTTGAATATGCCAACGACTGGATTTGCAGAGACGTAGCCGATGCTGAAGGCAACCCTTACAATTTCTATCTTACCAAAGGTAAACACACTATCAGACTTGAAGCTACACTCGGCGGTGTCGGACCTATCCTTGCAGACCTTGAAGAGTCTACTTACAGACTTAACCAGATTTACAGAAAGCTCCTTGTTTATACCGGTGCCAACCCCGATAAATACCGTGACTACCGTATCAACACCAACTATCCCGAGATTATGGAAGCTCTCGATCTTGAGTACAGAAACCTCTACAAGATAGTTGATGACATGGTTGCTTATTCGGGACAGAAAGCAGACCAGATTGCAACAGCCCAGACCGTTGCCAACCAGCTTGAAAGATTCTGTAAGAAACCTCAGAAGATTACAGTAGAATTTATTACTTTCAAAGACAATATCACTTCACTTGGTACCGCTCAGCTCAACATGAGTGAGACCAAACTCGATATCGACTACATCACCGTATCCGGCACCGAGGCAAACGTTAAGCACGAGAAGGCTAATTTCTTTACCAAGTCCTGGCATGAGATTAAGTCTTTCGTTGCTTCCTTCTTTGTAGATTACAATGCAGTCGGAGACGTATATACAGACGGCGATGATGAAGTCGTTAAGGTATGGGTACTTACCGGTCGTGACCAGGGTACCATCCTTAAGGCAATGATTGACGATGACTTTATTCCCAACAGCGGCATAAAGGTCAACGTAGAGGTTATTACACAGGATGCGCTTCTTAATGCGGTACTTGCCGGAAGAGGACCCAACGTAGTTCTTTCTGTAGGCTCCAACATTCCTGTAGACTATGCTCTTCGCGGAGCTTCGGTAGACATTACCCAGTTCCCCGATTACAAAGAAGTATTATCCCATTATTCACCCAGCTCTTACGAGCAGTACAGACTTGACGACCACATTTACGGTGTTCCCGAGACACAGACCTTCACCGTTATGTTCTATCGTAAGGACGTACTTGATGAATTGGGACTCAAAGTACCCAATACCTGGAAAGAGTTCATTGAGATTCTTCCCACCATTCAGGGTAACAACTTATCTGTAGGTATTCCTACAGCCGCAGGTTCCAGCAGTGCCGGTTCCGCAGCAACATCTACCATGAGTAACATGCCTGACCTTAACATGTACTTCTCCCTTCTTTTCCAGTACGGCGGAGACATGTACAACGAAGCGGGCAACAAGACCACGGTTGATACCGAACAGGCCATTAAGGCATTCGATGATTACGTTAAGTACTTTAACGACTACGGTCTTCCTACAATATATGACTTTGTAAGCCGTTTCCGTTCCGGTGAAATGCCTATAGGTATTCAGGCATACTCCGCATACAACACTTTGATGGTATCCGCACCCGAAATCAGAGGACTTTGGGACTTCACACTTATCCCCGGTACCGAAAAGGTTGATGAGAAGGGTAACACTTACATCGATCGTTCCGACTTTATTGCCGGAGCCGCTACCATGATGATTGAGACAGACAATGACAGCCTCAAGCAGAAATCATGGGAGTTCATGAAGTGGTGGGCTAAGCCTGAAGTTCAGGTTAGATTCGGTCGTGAAATTGAAGCACTTCTCGGTTCTTCCGCTCGTTATGCCACCGCCAACAGAGATGCTTTCTCAAGCCTTTCCTGGAGCGTAGATGACATTAAGGTATTAAATGAGCAGTGGGACCAGACTGTAGGTATCAGAGAAGTACCCGGCGGTTATTACACCGGACGTCATATCTCCAATGCCATCAGAAAGTGTATCAACGAAAAAGACGATTCTCGAGAGACCATTATCGACTACGCTGTTAAGATAGACGAAGAGATTATCAAGAAGCGTAAAGAGTTTGGCTTGAGTATAGAATATTAAGGCAGGAGAGAGCAGATGAAAGAGTTTTTCAGCAAATATATTGCATTACGAAAACACAATATGCAGGTTGCCTGGAAGAAGGCAAAGAGAAGTAAGAACTGCTATCTCTTCCTTTTACCCTTCGCAATACTGTTTGCAATGTTTTACATTTTCCCGGTTGTGGCTTCCATTTATTTCAGCTTCACCTATTACAATATTCTGGAGCCCCCGAGATTCCTTGGCTTTTCCAATTATATTAACCTGATTCTTCAGGACGACGTATTTCTTATCGGCCTTAAGAATACCCTTATCATAGCAATAGTAACGGGACCTCTCGGATACATAATGTCATTCCTTTTTGCATGGCTTATCAACGAGCTTCCCAGAATGGTTCGTTCCGTTGCGGTTATCATATTCTATGCACCCTCAATCGCAGGTACATGTTACACGATTTTCTCTATTTTCTTCAGAGGCGATGCTTACGGATATGTAAATGCGTTTTTGCAGAATATCGGTGTTATTGACACTCCTATTCTTTGGCTTATCAACCCTGCGTACATGTTACCTATCTGTATGATAGTTATCCTCTGGATGAGCCTTGGTACAGGATTCCTTTCCTTCGTAGCAGGTCTTCAGGGTATCGACGGTTCACAGTACGAAGCCGGATACATGGATGGTATCAAGAACCGCTGGCAGGAACTTTGGTACATCACCCTTCCCAACATGAAGCCCATGCTTTTGTTCGGTGCGGTTATGACCATTACACAGTCCTTCGGCGTGTGCGACGTTACCATGGCACTTTGCGGATACCCCAGTACAGACTATGCGGCTCGTACGATTGTAACTCACCTTTTCGACTACGGTTATTCAAGATTTGAAATGGGTTACGCCTGTGCGATAGCTACAATTTTGTTCTTGTTGATGATTTTATGTAATAAAGCAATTCAGAGTCTGTTAAGAAGAGTAGGAACCTGACATGAGTAAAAAGAAAAAAGTAGAAGTTGAAAAAGAATACAAGAAGCCGATGATAAAGAGAAGAAAGCCTAACCGTTCTATCGGCGGTGACGTGCTTTTGTACATCTTCCTTATTCTCATGGCTTACATTATGGCTTTCCCGATTATATTCGCGGTGAGCAATGCGTTAAAGCCCTTGGATGAACTTTTCAGATTCCCTCCGAGAATTTTTGCGCAGCATCCCACACTTGATAACTTTTCCGATTTGTTTATCACTATGGGTAAATCCTGGGTATCATTTTCCAGATACCTCTTTAATACGGTATTCATTACATTTGTAGGAACCGCAGGACACTTGATTGTAGCATCTATGGCATCCTTCGTTCTTGCAAAATATGAATTCCCCGGTGGAAAAGGATTCTTTAAACTTGCCACAACCGCCCTTATGTTTACCGGTTGGGCAACACAGATTCCCAACTACCTTATCCTTAACTGGTTAGGTTGGATTGATACATACTGGGCAATCATTATTCCTGCTTTTGCCGCACCCATCGGTCTTTTCCTTATGAAGCAGTTCATGGAAGGACTTCCCACCTCGCTTATTGAAGCGGCCAAGATTGACGGTGCAAGCGAGTGGAGAGTATTCTCCCAGATTGTTATGCCTAACGTTAAACCCGCTTGGATGACACTTATCATCTTTTCGGTTCAAAGACTTTGGAACGACAGAGCGGCAACCTACATTTATTCCGAAGAAAAGAAAACTTTGGTATACGCACTTAACCAGATTGGTCTCGGCGGTATCGCCCGTACCGGTCAGCAGGCTGCGGTACTTGTAGTTGTTATGATTGTTCCGATTGTAATATTCGTCTTCTCCGAGAGCCAGATCCTTGAAACAATGGCAAGCTCCGGACTTAAAGATTAATCGGTAATTATTCTAAACGGGATGGAGACATTTATGAAAAAACAGTTTTTAAGAGTCGGAGCCTTGGCGCTTGCAAGCGTGATTTTGGCAGGTTCTGTTTCCTTAAGTTCATATGCGGTAGAGCGCAGTTACTCTTATAACTACGACTACTGGGGAGATGTTCAGGATACACCCGACTTCTATGAACCCTGCAAAACATTTACCTGGAAGGATTTAAATCTTGACAAAAAGATTACGAACCCTCAGGGAATTACGGCATACGGTAATTTCCTTTATCTTTGCGATTCCGGTAATAACAGAATCATTAAGATGAAAAGCAATTCAAGAGAATCCCTTGAAGTTGTTGATATTTACGATCACTTTAACGGAGACAGCATAAGCGGTGACAATACCTTTTCAACGCCTACCGATGTCGCTATTTCCGAAGACGGAAATATCTTTGTGGCAGACAAGGGAAATGCCAGAATATTAAAGCTTGATAAAGACTTTAACTACATCATGGAGTTTGGCAAACCCGAGGATTCGTCACTTGATAAGGATCTTGCATTTGCTCCTTCCAAGATTGTGGTTGATACCGCTGAACGTGTTTATGCAGTTGCTGTCGGCATTAACAAGGGTCTTTTGAAGTATGAAAACGACGGAACATTCACAAACTTCCACGGTGCACCTCCGGCTTCATACAATTTGCTTGATTACATTTGGAAGAAATTCGCTTCTCAGGAACAGCTCATGAAAATGGAGTCTTTCGTTCCTACCGAGTACAGTAACGTATACATAAATGAAGACGGATTCATTTATGCATGTGCGGGCGCTGTTTCGGAAGAAGACTTAAAGGGCGGTACAGGCCAGAATACAAGACTTCTTAACCTCCTTGGCTCAGATATTCTTGTAAGAAACGGTGTATACTCCGAGGGTGATTTCCCCGTATACGGCGACATTTACATGGGTTCCGGCGGCGGCATGAGCGGCCCCTCCCAGTTTATAGACATTACTTCTTTCCCCAATGAGGTATTTGTGTGCCTTGACAAAAACCGAGGCAGACTTTTCTCATACGACAATCAGGGAAGATTGCTTTTCTGCTGTGGCGGTAACGGTAACATGGACGGCTACTTCAGAAATCCCGTGGCACTGGATCACATCGGATATGACATTTATGTGTTAGACCAGCTTGATTGTGCCATTACAGTATTTACGCTTACCAATTTCGGTGAACTTGTTTTCTCCGCAATGGAACAGTTTGACCAGGGCAAATACGACGAATCCCTTAGTGACTGGCAACAGGTTATTAAGTATGACGGTAACTACGACCTGGCTTATATCGGAATCGGTCGTGCATACTTAAGACAGAAAGAATATAAGACCGCAATGGAATACTTCAAACTCAAATATGACGATGAGAATTATTCCAAAGCATACAGACAATACCGTAAGATTTGGGTAGAAGACCATATAGTCATTATTGTAATTGTACTTCTTGTTCTTTTCCTTGTACCCACAATTATCGGTAAGATTAAGTCCATTAAGTATGAATTTGCAACCGCAGATATTTTTAAAGTATAAAAGATAACGGAGAAATCAGCATGTTTGCTTCATTATTCAGCAAAGAAAAATGGCAGCGCTATTTAAAAAGCTTAAAGTTTGCATTATATTGTACCACCCATCCCATTGACGGTTTCTGGGACCTTACCCATGAAAGGCGCGGTACATATGCGGCAGCCAATACCATCTTATTTATTACAATCCTTACACGTATCCTCAGATTAAGATATACAAGCTTTATCTTTATCAGAGTTTATTGGGAAGATCTTAATATCTTGACTTATGTGTTAAGTATACTGATTCCTCTGGGATTGTTCGTAATCGGTAACTGGGCGCTTACAACACTCTTTGACGGTAAAGGTCGTCTGGGGCAGGTGTATATGGCTACGTGCTATGCGCTTACACCTTATTCGCTTATTAACATACCTCTTATGATTTTCAGTAACTTCATTACGACAGAAGAAGCACAGTTCTACTCTGTTGTGGGAATGATAGCACTGATTTGGGTTGCTTTCATCGGCATCCTCGGTATGAGCCAGGTTCACGAATACTCCTTCGGAAAGAACATTATTTTCCTGGTGGCTACGGTATTTGCAATGCTTGTCATGATATTCCTGTTGATGCTGTTCTTCAGTATGATAACCCAGGGCGTTGCATACTTTGTATCCATAGCAAAAGAATTGCTGTACAGAATGTAAACTTTATTAAGTATTGGAGCAGTCATGAGCAAATATAATCCTATCAGTGAAGAAAGAAAACACGAGATAAAGATGAATATTATCAAGGAACTGAAAGCCTTGATATTCCCGACGGTCATGCTTTTGATTTTTGCGGGTCTGATTTTCTTTATCATGAACTATCAAAACAGAGAGACAGAAGAGCATATTGTTGAAGTAAGGGCGTATTCCGGTGATGATAAGCCTATTGTTCTTGAGAACAAATATCTTAAGTTCGAAATGAACCCGGTTCTTACAACCTTTGATGTTACGGTTAAGAGCTCAGGTAAGGTTTGGCATTCTGTTCCCGAAGGCGGAGCGGATGATGCCATAGCCATCATGGAAGAGAAGAACAAGCTTCAGTCCACACTGCTTTTAACTTACAGTACGGATGCAGGTCTTGACACCACATATGACAGTTATTCCCTCAGCGTATTAAACGGTATTTATGACATTACCAAGGGCGATGATTACGTTCAGGTGGATTACTCCATCGGTAAAGTTGCCAAGGAATTTATTATTCCTCCGGTTATATTAGCGGACAGACTTGACGAGTTATGCAGTAATATGTCGGTTTCGGACAAAGAAAACGTTAAACAGCTTTACAAAAAGCTTGATATAAACAAACTAAGCGTTGCAGATAAGAAGAATAAAGATACATTGCTTGAATCTTATCCCATACTTGAAACAGAAGTTATCTATGTTTTGAGAGACGGTCAGAAGGACAGTGCAAAGGCTAACCTTCAGAAGGTATTTGAAGCAGCCGGCTACACTTACGAAGAATATATTGAAGACAAAGAGCTCGATACCCGCGAAGCGGTAAACAGCAACCCTGTTTTCAATGTTTCCGTAATATACAGACTTGAGGGTGACAACCTTAAGGTTGAAGTTCCTCTTTCAAGTCTTGACAGCCCTACACAGTATCCCATTACAGCAATTTCCGTTCTGCCTTACTTTGGCGCAGGCAACAATGAATCCGAGGGATACATGGTAGTTCCCGAGGGCGGTGGTTCCGTTATTAACTTTAACAACGGTAAAGCGGCTCAGGCGGTTTATTACTCCAACCTTTACGGCTGGGATATGGCTATCGAAAGAAAAGATGTGGTTCATACCACAATCGCCAACATGAACGTGTTCGGTATTTCCGACAACAAGGATTCCTTCATTTGTGTTGTTGACGGTGGTGCTCCTTATGCGGCTATTCGTGCCGACATTAGCGGAAGAACCTGTAATTTCAACTACGTTAACTCAGTTTACACCATTAAAGCACGTGAAAAGTTCGACCTTGGTGCCAACGCCAACCAGGATGTTTACGTATATCTTGAGAACCTTCCCGATGAGACTTTATCTCAGACATACAGCTTTGTTGATTCCGGAAGTTACGTAGATATGGCCAAGAATTACAGAGATTACCTTCTTCTTAAGTATCCTGAGCAGATGACTAAGGTTACCGATGCCAACACTCCGGTTTCGGTCGAAATCGTGGGTGCGGTTGATAAGGTTAAGCAGATTGTAGGTATTCCTGTTTCAAGACCGCTTCCTCTTACCACTTATGATGAAGCAAAAGATCTTATTTCAAGCATTACAGCGGACGGTGTTTCCAATCTTTCCGTCAAATACACCGGATGGTGTAACGGCGGTGTTAAGCAGAAATATATGAAGCATATCAGAAAGGTTTCCGCACTGGGTTCCTATTCTGATTTGAAAGATCTTTCGGCTAAGGCTGATGAGCTTGGCGTTAACCTTTATCTTGACGGTATGGTTGAGTACGAGAAAGACTCCAATCTCTTTAACGGTTTCTTCTCATACAGAGATGCAGCGAAATTCTTAAGCCGTAAGAGAGCAGAACTTTACGAGTACAGTGCCGTTACCTATACGGCAAGAGAAGGCCTTGACAGTTACTTCCTTTTACACGGTGACATTATTCCGGAACTTATGGGTAATTTGTCCAAGGCGGCTTCCAAATACGGCGCCAACGTTTCTTTCCAGGATGTAGGTAAGGATCTTTCTTCCGACTACTGGCGCAAGAAATACACCTCCAGACAGCAGGCTCTTGAGAGCCAGGTTGCTAAGCTTATCGAGATTGATAACAGCGGCCAGAAGATTATGATTAACAGCGGTAATGCATACGCAGTACCTTATGCAGATATAATTACCTCCATGGATTTAAAGGGTAGTGAGTATACCATCCTTGATGCGTGCGTTCCTTTCTATCAGATAGCTATTCACGGCTACAAGGATTACACCGGAATGCCCATTAATGTATGCGGTAATCAGGAAGAAGAGCTTCTTTCCTGTGCCGAGTACGGAGCAGGCCTTAACTTCACCTTTATGAAAGAGTCGTCCTTTACTCTTCAGAAGACTCTTTATTCCAAATATTACGGTTCTGATTTCGACGAATGGGAAGAAGAATTTAAATCCATTTATAACCGTTACAATTCCGAAATGGGTCATGTATTCAACCAGACCATTAAGGACCATATCATGGTTAACAATGATGTGAGAGTTACCGTTTACGAAGACGGAACCAAAGTATATGTCAACTACGGTTACGAAGCTTTCACTTATAACGGAGTAAAGATTCCCGCCAGAGATTATCTGGTAGTCAGATAGCAGATAGATACAATTTACGAGAGGTAAGTTTTTATTATGAAGAAACAAAAAAACAAATTAGCGGGTCTTCAGAAGAGAAAAGCGATAGCGGGTTATCTGTTTATATCACCTTTTATACTCGGTTTCCTGTTGTTCATGCTTAAGCCCATGTTCCAGTCGCTTTATATGAGCTTCTGTAACGTTACACTTGGCGCAGGCTCTGTTACCATGGACTGGATCGGCATCAAGAACTACTTTGACGCCTTCAGAACCGACCCCGATTACATGAGAATGCTTGGCGAAACATTCCTGCAGATGATTCTTTATTCCCTTGGTATTATAGTGTTCAGCTTCTTTGTGGCACTTATACTTAATCAGGAATTTAAAGGACGTGCGCTGGTAAGAGCCGTTTTCTTCCTTCCGGTTATCATATCCTCGGGTATCATCCTCGGACTTGAAGAAAACAACCAGTTGATGTCTCAGATTGCAACAACCGTAGATGCTTCGGTATCTAACATCAACATTACCGCGGGTCTACAGGAAATCTTAAGAACCACAGGTGTGGGTGTTAAAGCCTATGAATGGGTATTTGAGATTATCGAAAACATTTATGATATAGCGATTGCATCTGGTATTCAGATTATTATCTTCTTATCCGGACTTCAGACTATTTCAAGCAGTATGTATGAAGCCGCCGATATCGAAGGATGTACCAAGTGGGAGAGTCTTTGGAAGATTACTTTCCCCATGATAAGCTCTATTTTCCTTGTAAACTGGATTTACACCGTTGTTGACTACAGTATGAGATCTGACAATGACGTTATGGACAAGATTCAGACAGTACTTACCGTTCAGCTTAATTACGGTTTATCTTCAGCAATGGCCTGGGCATATTTCGTCGTTGTTACGGCCTTTATAGGAATTACATCCTTCTTCATTTCTAAGGGGGTTTACTACTATGACTAAAAAAGTTAAAGTTCAAAAATACAGTACCTATTGGGACAGAAACAGAAAGTCCGGAGGTTACCTCTTTAGAAAAGATGTTGCCAACGTATTTGTAAGATTTTGCAGATTTATCCTTTTATTCGGTCTTTGCTTCCTGATTCTTATTCCTTTGTTTAATAAGATTTCCGTAAGCTTTATGACCAAAGAAGACTTGTTTAATCCAATCGTAATTTCGGTTCCTCTTCACTTTACCGGTGAGAATTACCAGATTGCGGCTGAGATTATGAAATACAAGGTGGGTCTTAGAAACTCCATTATCGTATCACTTTCCATAGCCATTATTCAGACTGCTATGTGTACACTGGTAGGATATGGTTTTGCAAGATTTAAGTTCCCTCTTAAGAAGATGTGGTTTGCATTTGTC
The DNA here is from genome assembly GCA_946534145.1 of uncultured Lachnospiraceae bacterium. GTDB lineage: Bacteria > Bacillota > Clostridia > Lachnospirales > Lachnospiraceae > UBA1258. The sequence goes on along the minus strand of CAMNCH010000016.1, from coordinate 18,548 downwards.
CTCGGAATGATTATTATTCCTCCTCAGGCATTTTCAAGTTCACTTTATCTTCACTTTAATATGTGGGATTTCTTGGGAATCGTTAAGCTTATTAAAGGACAGGGCATTAACCTTCGAGGCAGCGCTCTTCCTTATTACATGATGAGTTTTACCTGCTGCGGACTTAAGAACGGCTTGTATATTTACCTTGTAAGACAGTTCTTCAGAAATATTCCCGTCGACCTTGAAGAGGCTGCATATGTTGACGGTTGCGGCATGGTTAAGACCTTTGTACGCATCATGCTTCCCGAAGCAAAACCCATTATCACTTCATGCTTCCTTTTCTCACTGGTATGGCAGTGGACAGATGGCTTTTATTCAAAATTATTCCTTGGTAACACCACTTTGATCAGTACAGAGTTGTCAAGACTTGTAGACAGCTTGGGCGTATATATCGCCAGAATACAGGGCGGCGGTGCCAATGCTCAGGTCGGTGTATCCACGCAGTATTCAAATGCGATACTTGCAACCGGTACATTGATGATCGTATTCCCTATTTTGGTGGTATACCTGTTCGCTCAGAGAGCCTTTGTTGAAAGTATTTCCAGCACCGGTATAAAAATGTAACAAAAAAAACGTTTTTTTGCTTCCATATTTATTCCTTATGTAGTAAAATGATTAAGTAATCGTTTAAGTTTGTATGTATTATGTATCGAAAGGGACACTCCCGGAAGAGTTTATATGTCACTTTTGATACTATAGTATATAGATAATAGGAGGAAAAATACTATGAGAAAGCCTATGGCAAAAAAGGTTTTAGCAGCTTCTATGGCAGCCGCTATGACCATGAGCTTTGCAGCTTGTGAGAAGACACCCGCTTCTACATCATCTGCACCCGCATCTTCAACAGAGACTTCTACTTCTTCTGTTGAAGCTTCAACCGAACCTGAAGAAGAAGTTAGCCCTTACACCGTATTAAAGGATGCTAACGGCAACGTATACGACTTAGGCGGCGTTGAAATTATTATTCGTGACTGGTTCTCCAACCCCGAGAGACAGGAAGCTAAGACTGACTTCGAAGAAGCTCAGTACGCTTACCAGGATTGGATCCAGGAAACCTACAACTTCAAAATCCACGCAGAAACCATCGGTGACTGGGGTTCAGTAGCTCAGGACTTCGTTGACTACGCTACAGCAGGCGGCGACGACAAGAACTACGTATTCACCCTTCACTCAGGTGATGCTACACTTCTTTCCGCAATCGACAATGGTTTGGTATATGACCTTTCCACTCTTGATTGCCTTGACTTCTCCGAAGCTAAGTGGGCTAACGGAGTACACAAACTTTACACCGTTGACGGCGGCATTTATGCATTCCGTGCAGGTTGGGCAGAGCCCAGAACCGGTGTTTACTTCAACAAGACCCTTCTTCAGGAAGCAGGTGTTGATCCCGAATCTCTTTACGACATGCAGAAGAATGATACCTGGACATGGGCAGCATTCGAAGAGATCCTTGAGAAGGTTCAGCGTGATACCGATAACGATGGTACCATCGATATCTGGGGTATCGGCGTAAACGAAGGCGTTATGACTTCAGCAGCTGTATTCTCTAACGGCGGTAAGTTCGTTGGTCAGGATGCTGACGGCAAGTACACCTATGAATTCGAATCCCCTGAGACTCTTGAAGCTCTTGAATGGGTTCGCACAATATTTGACAAGTATGACTGGAATGGTCCCGAAGGCGAAGACGGTTCTGCTCCTTCATGGGATTACTACCAGGGTCAGTTCCAGAACGGCGGATGCGCATTCTGTATCGATCAGCAGTACTGCGCAACACCCGGCAACCTTTTCTATGAGAACCCCGAAGAACTCGGTTTCGTAATGTTCCCGAAGGGACCTAAGGGTAAGCTTGTTCAGACCGCACAGGATAACGTTTGCATTATCCCTGCTTGCTACGATGCTGACAGAGCTTGGAAGTGTGCATTTGCATACAGCCTTTACAATGAGTTCGTTCCCGGCTACGAAGATTACAATCCTTATGTAAACACCACACGTACCGGTAACTTCGACAGCAGAGCATGTGAAGAAACAGTTCCGCTTATGTCTCAGAACTCCGAAGTAGAATTACAGTCTATCATTCCTAACCTTGATATGGGTGCTCCTTTCCTTTGGAAGATCGGCCCCGGCTGCGATCCTATTTCTACAATCATCGATGGATGCCGCGATATGTACAAGCAGTACATCGACGAAGCTAACCAGTAAGATACAGCTTTAACTAAATAATGTAAAAGGGCGATGTTTTCCGGGCATCGCCCTTTTTTTGTTTAAGAAAAGGACCAAGTGACAGCACAAAAAGAGAATCGTTTTACTGTCAATTTAGCACGTATTTATCTAAAAAAAGCAATAATTAATAGGAAATATGCACGCTGTTAAAGTACAATGGCTTTTGTACATTGATATTTATGGAGATTTGCGATGAATAAAAAAACTATATTATGTGCACTTTTACTTGCATCATCTATGCTCTGTTTTTCGGCGTGTACGGACAAGAAGGAAGTTCCTCTTGTAGTGGTAGATTCCGAGGAGGATGTTGTTTCTTTCAACCTCATTCCCGTAACATATGATGATGTTCTTAAAGTGGGTAAGATTGACTGTACTTATGTTCAGACCAATTCCCAGGAGGTTTCTTTTAACCAAACAGGAAAATATGTTGACAAGGTTTATGTCAAAGAAGGTGAGAAGGTTAAAAAGGGTACGCTTTTATGCGAACTGTCCTCTGAAGCTCTTCAAAAATCCATAGACGAACTCAAATATAAGATTAAGAGAAATGAACTTCTCCTGGGTTATTCAGAAACCAATGAACATCTTGCCATTCAGGATCGGTGGGTTGCCAGAATGGGCAATAACTTTGACTCTGACGACAGAGCCAAAGAAGACGTGGAATCCATTAAAAAGCAGTATGCAAGGGACCGCGAGCTCATTAACGATGCTCTGGAGTTTGACAGAGAAGAGTTAAGTAAGAAGCAAAGAGAATTAAACAGCAGCAGACTGTATGCTTCAATGGATGGTAAAGTCTTTAAACTTAAGGAGAACCTTGAAGGCTCCACATCCAAAGACGGAACTGTAATCATGACGATAGTGGATGATTCAAACTGCCTGTTTTCTTCTAAAAACATAGAATATAAAAACCTATTTAAAGAAGGTGTGGCGGTAGACATGAAGATTATTTATTCGAGTGCCGCAGGCGATTATCTTGTAATGCCTTATGAAATGGACAAATGGGAAGATACAATGCTTTTCAGCGTATACGACGGTCCTGACAATTCTGAGATAGAAATGGGCACCATGGGTACCATTTCGGTGGAAATTGAGAAGAAAGAACATGTTTTGTCTGTTCCCAGAGATACGGTTCACGAAGCGGGAGACAAATCATTTGTATATACGCTCACAGAGGAAAATGTGCGTGAAATACGTTATATCGAGACCGGACTTGTGGGTGATGAGAGGGTTGAAGTCCTCAGCGGTCTTTCTGAAGGAGAAAAGGTATTAAAGAAATGAGAATTAAAAGAGCAATCGGGTTATTATGTATAGCGACGCTTTCTTTGTCCATGCTTGCATCCTGCGGCAAGGAAGCGGATTTAAGCGAGGGTATTGAACTGGTGGAGCCTGTGGGCGTTACCGCCAATTATGCCGTTGCGGAGAGACAGGATCTTGTGTCTTACAAAGTGTACGGCGGCAAGGTGGTTCCCAAGGTTACCGAATTAAGCTTTACCACCAATCAACGATTTGACAGATACGGTATTCTTCCGGGCAATGAAGCCCAAAAAGGCGATACTGTAATATATGCTTCCACGGAAGAACTTGATAAAAAAATTAAAGCTTTAAAAGAAAAAATTACTGCCAACGACGAGAAATACGAAGAGGCGATGAAGGACTTTTACAACAAAAACTATTATGAGCTTGAATCCTCCATCGATTATTATTCGCAGATTGTCAACAATTTCGAAACCATGAGCGATTCGGCCAAGGAGGCTTACACGAATTATGGCAAAGAATATAACAAATATAAATACCTTAAAGCCCAGGCAGTTGCGTCAATGGAGCGTATTCAGGAGAACATTAAAGAAACTCAGGAATTATATGTCCTTGACCGTGATTATGACAATTTATGTCTTAGACAGCTTAACACCGAAAGAAAGAATGTTTTGGTAAATGCCAAAGAAAGCGGCACGGTTGTTGCCATAGGCTTTTATGACAATAATTCATACATTCAGAAAGATGTGCCGGTTGCTGCAACAGGTGACTTTAACGACTTAAGAATAAAGACCGACATGGTTTATAAAAGCGATATAAAGCGTGCGGTTGAATACTACGCGGTAGTTAACGGCAAACGTTATGAAGTGGAATTTGTGGAACCCGAAACAAAAGGCTCCGGAACCACCACTTCGACGGAAGGTGCTACCAGCTACTCTACATTCATTATCAAGGATGAAAGCGGAACTGTTAAGGCAGGAGATTTTGCAACCGTTGTAGTAATTAATCAAAAGAAAGAAAACGCTCTTGTGGTACCTTCGGAAGCTATCAAGAGTGACACGGATGGTTTCTTTGTGTACGTGTATGACGGAGAAAAGACCACCTATACTCCTGTAAAGACAGGCATTAAGTCGGGCTTCTATACTGAAATACTATCGGGTCTTTCGGAAGGAGACAGAATTGCTTCCGAGTTTAAAATCAAGAATAAGACCAAGACCAAGGAAGTTTCAAAGGGTAAAATAAATGTAATGTTCAATGAAACAGGTTACATTTTTTATCCTAAATACGAAAACATCAATAACCCCGTTGAATACGGTGTTACATATATTACCGAGCTTTGTGTGAAACAGTACGAGCGTGTTGAAAAAGGCCAGATTATTGCCAAAATAAAGGTTTCGGGAGACACCATTAACATTAAGCGTCAGGAAAGAAACCTTCAGCGAGCAAGAGAAGACCTTGCCGAATTGGAGAAGGATGCGGAAAAGAATGAAAAACTTATAAGGATTAAGAAAGAATCCATAGCAGATTTGGAAGAATTAATTAAAGACATGAAGAGCGATGCTTCCAAATCTTCCATCAGAGCTCCGTTTTCCGGCATAATCACATCCGTTAACAGATTTGAGGAAGGCGATATTCTTCAAAATAATCAGACCGTATGCTCTCTTGCGGATGAGAATAACTGCTTCATTTTTGTGGAAGATAAGGCAGGTCAGATAACCTGCGGCAATAAAGCCACCATTAAATATAACGATGAATCCGGTCAGGAACAAAATGCCGAGGGAGAAGTTGTAATGGTATCCAACTGCGCACTCAGCAAAGAACTTGATACCGGATATAACGTAATCAGAGTTTCAAAAGAAGATTTTGCAAAGATGGCTGCCACCAACAGAGGCTTTGACGGCTGGTGGCGCAGAAGCTCTTTTGATGTAACGGTGGAAGTTCGTTCCATGGATAATGTTGTATTGGTACCCAAGAGTGCGGTTACACTTGAATCCGGAGTGACTTACGTTACAGTACTTGACGAAAATAATAAGCCTACGCTTAAAAGCTTTATAGCAGGCGGAAGCGACAACTTAAACTACTGGGTTGTTGACGGGCTTTCGGAAGGAACAAAGATATGCTTGGAATAATGCTTGAAAAAATGTGGCATAAGAAGTGGATGAATGTATGCCTTCTTTTGGGATGTATACTTCTTACCGCCACAGTCGTAAGTTTTCCTTTGTACAGGAATGCAGCTTACGACAGAATGATTAATGATGAGTTTAAAAACTATATATCTTCTGAAGGCAGATGGCCCACTTTAATTACCGCCACGGTTGTATCCAGAAAGGATAAATCCGGTTCAACTTTAAAAAGAATGGATGAGTTTGCAGGCGAGTTTTATGAACGCCTCGGTGTCAATGAAGTAGCTACCTTCCAGGAGCTTTCACTTTCATCCACTCCCTTTAGTTCCGAAACGGGAAGAGGCGATGCCAAGGCTTTGTCGATTAAACTTGCTACCATAGCAAAAATGACCGATCACATCAAACTTTTGGCCGGAGAAAATTATTCAGACAAAGGTATCACTGACGACGGAGCCATAGAAGTACTCATAAGCCAGTCATGTATGGTAGATAAGGGTCTTTTAATCAATGAGTATTTTACTTTTGATGATATTAAGGCTCCCGACGGCAAGCCTCTCAGAGTATTCATTAAGGGTGTTTATGACGAGGCTGACGAGCTTAACTACTTCTGGCAGATAAGCCCCGAAAAATTAAATGACACCATTCTTTGTCGCGAAGACGTGTTCAGAAGCACTTTCATGGGAGATAACGTAGGTAAGTATTCAATTACCAGCTACATTGTACCCATGTTTAACTATGACGACATAAAGTCCGGCGATGTAGACAGAATTTACAACGAAACCGTATATTATACCAAAGAAAGCGCCTTCAAGAGCGTTGTCAAAGAACCCGGCTATATTAAGATAATTGATGATTACAGAAAGAAGCTTTCACGTATTTCCGCGACCCTCATTATTTTGCAGGTTCCTGTTCTTGCAATGCTGGCCGCCTTCCTGTTTATGATATCCGGTCAGATGTATGAGATGGAGAAGAGTGAGATATCTGTTATTAAGAGCCGAGGCAGCTCCAGCGGGCAGATTATCAGACTTTATTTCTACCAGGGACTGGTACTTACTCTGGCAGGTGCGGTAGTAGGTATGCCTTTGGGTGCATTGTTTGCAAGAGTCCTGGGAGCCACAAGAAACTTCCTTGAATTTGACTTTTCCCAGTCGCTTAACGTGTCTTATACTCGTGAATCCTTAATTTACGCGCTTGTTGCCATGGGTGTATGTCTTCTCAGCATCACCATTCCTTCTTTTAAGCACAGCAAGGTAACAATCGTTAACTTAAAGCAGAGCAATGCTCTGAAGAAAAAGAGCTGGTGGGAGAAGCTTTTCATCGACATTTTACTGCTCGGCATTTCAATTTACGGATTCTACAGCTTTAACAAGAATATGAAGGATTTATCCGGCGCCGTAATGTCCGGAGAGAGCCTCGATCCCCTTCTTTATATCAGTTCTTCACTGTTTATTGTGGGCGCGGGCATGTTCTTTTTACGAATTCAGCCTTACCTTGTATCTCTTATCTACAAAATCGGTAAGAAGTGGTGGGGACCCGCCAGCCATGTTTCCTTTATGGAAAACATCAAGAACGGACGTAAACAGCAGCTTATTATGCTGTTCCTCATAATGACCATATCTCTTGGTATGTATCATGCGACGGTTGCAAGAACCATCCTTGACAATGCCGTGGAGAACACAGAATATCTTGATGCCACAGATGTAATCATCAAAGAAGTGTGGACAGAGATAACCGACAGATACGGCTCCTATACCGGGGACTATATTGTACCCGATTACTCCAAGTACAATACCCTCACGGCAGCTGAGAGCTACACAAGGGTTCTTAATGACGTACTCGGAAGAGTGGGCAGCGGCAATGACAGCATTTACACTCAGATTCTTGGTATCAATACCAAAGAATTCGGTAAACAGACCATGGTCAGCCGCGAGTTTTTGAAGAAACACTACTATGAGTATTTAAACGATCTTGCAGTGGTGGAAGACGGAGTTTTGTTATCCTCCAATTACAATACAAAACTTGGTTATAATGTCGGAGATACCATTATTTTCTCCAATTCAAAGAAAAAGCCCGTAACCGGCAGAATAGTAGGCTTCTTTGACTACTTCCCCAGCTACGCGCCTGTGGAGAACGGACTCAATCCCGACGGAACAGCCTATTCCAAAGAAAACTACCTTATAGTAGGCAATTACGACTTCATATCCAGCAAATGGGGCACCTTCCCCTACGAAGTCTGGATTCAGTTAAAAGAAGGCGCCACCGCCCTTGATGTTTATAACTGGGTTGAAGAACACAAGTTAAACCTTAAGAAATACGAGAACCGTGAGCTTGACCTGCAGGCCACCATGGAAGACCCGCTTTTGCAGGGTACCAACGGTGTCCTTACCATGGGATTTGTGGTAACAATCGTTCTTTGTGCGGTGGGTTACCTTATTTACTGGGTAATGTCCATAAGAGAAAGAGAGCTTATATTCGGTGTCTTAAGAGCAACAGGTTTCCATAAGGGCGAAATATTCCATATGCTTTTGAATGAGCAGGTTTTTTCCGGAGTATTCTCAATACTTGCAGGTATCGGCATAGGCAAGCTTACTTCCAAATTGTTTGTGCCTATTTTACAGCAGGCATATTCTTCGGAGAATCAGGCTCTTCCCATGAGACTTATTACGGTTGCCTCCGACATGTATCGACTTTACGGAGTAATCGCAGGCGTAATGATTATTGTTCTTTTGGTACTTGTATTTATACTCTTTAGAATGAATGTTACAAAGGCTCTTAAGTTAGGTGAAGAATAATGAGTAATGAAAGCGTAATTAAGGTTACCGGCGTAACCAGAGTGTTTCCTGTTCCCGGGGGCGAATTTACCGCCCTTAAGGGAATCAATGCGGAAGTACCTGCAGGCACTTTCGCAATACTTAAAGGACGTTCCGGTTCCGGCAAAACAACACTTATGAATATCATAGGAACTTTGGACGACCCCACCGAGGGCGCCGTTTATTTAAACGGTACTCCCATTAAGAACATGTCCGAGCATGACAGAGAGAATTTGCGCAGAAAGGACTGCGGCTTCGTATTTCAGTCCGTTTCCCTGATTCCTTCTTTGAATGCTTTCCAGAACGTTGAATTCTCCATGAGAATGGCGGGTATTAAGCCCTCCAAAGAAAGAGACAAGCGCGTTGAGGAATGCTTAAGAATGGTGGGTCTTGGCAATCGTATGAATCACATGCCTTCGGAAATGTCCGGCGGTGAGCAGCAGCGTGTGGCCATTGCCCGTTCTTTTGCCCATGGTCCCAAGTTAATACTTGCGGATGAGCCTACAGCGGAGCTTGATTCACAGATGGCGGCCAAAGTTACTGAGATATTTAAGGAAATGACCAGAAAAGAAGGCATTACAATCCTTATGACCACACATGACGTGGGTCTTATGGGAGCTGCCGATATGATTATAGAACTTGAAAACGGGGTGAGAATAAATGGCTGATGAAATGATTCGGGCTGACGGCCTCGTAAAGATTTATAAGACAAAAGAAACCGAAGTTTTGGCTCTTCAGGGCCTCGACCTTACGGTTGAAACCGGCGAACTTACTGCAATTATCGGTAATTCCGGTTCCGGTAAGTCCACCTTCCTTAACATGATAGGCGGACTTGACAAGCCCAGTGCCGGTTCACTTTTCGTTGACGGCAAGAATTTGTTTACCATGTCCGAGAAAGAACTGGTATTATATAAGAGAGACACGGTCGGCTTTGTATGGCAGAACAACGGACGTAACATGCTTCCGTTCCTGTCGGCGCTTGAAAACGTCATGATGCCCATGAACTTATCAAGCACCAAGCACAAGCATGACAAGGCCATGGAACTTCTTGAAATGGTAGGTATGAGCCACAAGAAAAACAGCCGCATGAATATGTTATCCGGCGGTGAGCAGCAGCGTGTGGCAATTGCCATAGCTTTGGCCAATTCGCCCAAGCTTCTTTTGGCCGACGAACCTACGGGTTCCGTTGACTTTAAGACTGCGGACTATATTTTTGATGTATTTTCGGAGCTTAACAGAAACGGCCAGACTATTTTGATAGTTACCCATGACATAGCCCTTTCCAAGAAGGTTAAGCGTGTTATCGCCATAAGAGACGGTAAGATTAGTTCCGAGCGTGTGCTCAAAGAAGAATTTGCGGACAGACTTAAAGAGTCCAATATTGACTGGCGTGAGATTGATTCACAGGAAGAATATGTGGTTCTGGACAGAGCGGGCAGACTTCAGATTCCTCATGAACTTATTGAGAATCTCGGTCTTTCCGACAATAAGGTTAAAATTTCGTATAGGGATGGCGAAATTGTAATTCAAAAACCATAGAGTATAGTTAATAATAATGATCAAGGAGAAGTTATATGTCTGTAGCTAAAAACCCAATTCTGGCCGGCTTTTATCCCGACCCTTCAATTTGTGCGGTTAATGACGACTATTATCTTGTGAATTCGTCATTTGCTTATTTTCCGGGACTTCCCGTAATGCACAGTAAGGACCTTGCTCATTGGGAGCAGATAGGTAATGTGCTTGACCGTCCTTCCCAGCTTCCTTTAAAGGATGCGGGTGTTTCACGCGGTTTATTTGCACCCACCATTCGCTATAATGACGGTCTTTTCTATGTTATTTGCACCAATGTTTCTTTCGGCGGGAACTTTGTGGTAACTGCAGAGAATCCCGAAGGCCCCTGGAGTGAGCCTCACTATATTGAAGGCGCTGACGGAATCGATCCGAGCCTTTTCTTTGACGAGGACGGTAAATGCTACTACATCGGAACTCATCCCAATGTAGACGGTTGCAGATATGACGGTGACTATTTTATTTATATTCAGGAATTCGATGTTAAGGAATTTAAACTCGTAGGTAAGCGTGTAGAGGCCTGGAACGGTGCTTTGAGAGGCGTTCACTGGCCCGAGGGACCCCATCTTTATAAGATTGGGGACTGGTATTATATTATCCATGCGGAAGGTGGTACCGGCCCCGAGCACGCCATCAGCGTAGCCAGATCCAGGGATGTATTCGGACCTTACGAAGGATGCAAAAGAAATCCTATCTTTACCCACAGACATCTTGGTAAGATTTATCCTGTCCAGTATGTAGGTCACGGAGATTTATTTCAGGCGGTTAACGGCGACTGGTACATGGTAATGCTGGCAGTTCGTCCCACCAAGGGCTTTACCACTATGGGACGTGAAACTTTCCTTGCCAGAGTTATTTTTGAAGACGAATGGCCCGTAGTCAATCCCGGCCTCGGAGTTTTGTCCGACAACCTCAATATCAGACTTGATGAATGGACACCCGAACTTCCCGAGAACACCTGGCCCAATGTCAGCAAGAAATACGAATTTAAGATGATGAGCTCCTTCGGCCCCGAGTTTATGACCTTAAGAGAGCCCTTAAATGATTCTGTTAAATTCGATAAAGATGGTTTATTATTGAAATGTGGTACGGACAATTTATCCGGAACGGGAGTGCCTTCTTATGTATGCTTAAGACAGGATTCCAAGTTCTTTGAGGCAAGAGCCACATTATATACCGACAATCTCATGATGGGCACCAGAGCAGGTCTTTGCCTGTTCCAGAGCGAAGCTTTCCATGTTCGTTTTGAAATCACCGAGAACAGAGGCCGTGTGGTATTTGTAAGAGGCGGCAAAGAAGAACTTATAGCGGAAGATGCTTTAAGAGAGAGCCCCGCCACCATTATCATGAAGGTTTCAGGTACTGCGTTGTCCGTATACTCTCTTAACGAAAGAGGCATGCAGCCTTTTGTAAGAGATTTAGACATTTCTTCTTTGTCTACGGAAGTAGCCGGCGGCTTTGTGGGCTGCACCGTGGGTATCTTCGCCACCGACGGAGATGACAGGGAAGAGCCTGTATTTGCAAGATTCAAATCTTTCTCCTATGAGAGATTTGAGCCTGTAAATAAGGACTAAATAAACTTTCGGAGGGTTATGATGTTACCTGCAAGATTTCATTTACCGGGACTTAGATACAATTATCCCCTTAATATGTTTTGGGTGAGCTTACTTGAAGAGCATCCCGAATATTTCAGAGAGGGAGTTGAGATTGGTTCTTTCTTTGGCGTATTTCCTATGGCACTGTGGAACGGCGGAAGACTTACACCTGCTTACGATCAGTGTGACAAGGCCTTTGTGGAAGGCGTTATTAAGGCTGTAAACGGCAAGGGGATTCCGGTCAGATATACTTTTACCAATCCTTTGCTTAACGAGCATGATTGCGAAGACCCTTACTGCAATTACCTTATGCAGGCGGCAGACAACGGAATGAACGAAGTAATGATTTTTTCGCCCATTCTTGAAAAGTATCTTCGCGAAAAATATCCCAATTTCGCCTACAACAGTTCTACCTGTAAGGAGATTAAGGACGTAGACGAGATTAACCGCGAAATGGAGCGGGACTACAAATACGTTGTGCTTGATTATAACTTTAACAATAAGTGGGACATTCTTGATAAAATAGAGCGTAAGGACAAGCTTGAGGTTTTGGTCAATACTTTGTGTGAGCCCGGCTGCAAGCGTCGCGGTGAGCATTACAGACAGATTGCCAAAGACCAGAAGACCATGCTTTTAAACCGCACGCTTCCCGCTGACAAACAGATTCCCATTAAGCACTGGCACTGCGATTACGGCGAGTATAACTGCGTACATACCATTCAGGATTATCCTACCTTTATTTCTCCCGAGGATATTTGGGAGAAATATATTCCCGCAGGTATTAACAATTTTAAGATTGAGGGAAGAACCGGTAATCTGTTCTCACTTATCGATACATATTGTTTCTTTATGCTTAAGCCCGAAAAAGCAGGGGAGGCGAGACTTTTGCTCCTTCGTAACCTTGAGAAGGCTCGTGTTATTACGGTTTCAAAACCCCGCCCCGGTCAGTGGCCTTAAGGAGAGTTGATATGGCACGAAACGTATACTGGCATTTGCCGGGTTTTTGTGTAAACTTTTATTTAAATCAGGTTATCATCAATCTGATGCATGAGTATCCCGATAAGTTCAGGGACGGATATAAAGTGGGCAGCGTTTACGGTACTTTTCCCGGAGCCATCTGGAACGGCGGAAGAGCGGTAATCGGAATGATGCAGAAATCTCAGATGAAGCAGATTCTGGATACTTACGAGAAACTTGACGCGCCTGTCAGATTTACCTGGACCAATTCCCTTATTGAGGAAGAGCATTTAAACGATACCTATTGCAACATGATTATGAAACTTGCGGACAACGGACACAATCAGGTACTGTGCAATTCCGAAGTTCTGGAGCATTATTTGAGGGAACGTTATCCCGGATTTGAGTATATTTCTTCCACTACCAAACGCATTAAGAATCTGGAAGATTTTACCAAAGAACTTGATAAGGACTTCTTTATGGTGGTTCTTGATTACGATCTTAATCATGATGAGAAGGTATTAAAGGCTTTGGAGCCTCAGGCTTCAAGGGTGGAGATACTGGTGGATGAGGTGTGTTTTCCCAACTGCCCCATGCGCAGTAATCATTACCTTGCCGAGTCCCGTCAGCAGCTTGAATTTGACAGAGGCAAGCCCTTTCCCTGCCCCAATTTCAAGAAGGCGCCTTCTTTTGAAGATGCCCGTAAACGTCCTGCGTTTATTTCCAATGATGAAATCGGCTCGTATATAGACAGGGGCTTTGTGAACTTTAAACTTGTGGGAAGAGGACTTCCCGAGTCATTGGTTATGGATTCTTATTTGTATTTCCTAGTTAAGGATGAGGACAGAGACTTTATCGGCGACAAACTTAAGAAGGCTCTGATGAGAATCAGACAGTCATGATAAATATAAAAAGCGGTTGATTTAATTCACCGCTTTTTTTGAATACCTATTTATGGTAAGATGATAATAATGAAAAAGAAGACACAAAAAATCGATTGCAAAGTTATTGAGAAGAAAATTCAGCAATATCTTGACAATGAATTGTCTCCCTATGAAATGCAGGTTTTTTTGGACCATGTGAAGGAATGCCCCGACTGCAAGGAAGAACTGACCATCAGATACATGATATCCGAAGGTCTTACCAAAGCAGAGGAGAACAATGAGTACGACCTTCTTCACGGACTGGAAGAGAAGATGAAGACTTCCTACAAGAAAATCCGTAATTATGACATAGGTGTTTTTTTGGTGTCCTTTATGATACTTGCAACACTCGGTTTTGTGGTTCTTGCCATTATATTTGCCATACTGTAAAGGGGAATGGGTTTGAAACTATTACTTGTAGACGGTAATTCGATACTTAACAGAGGCTTTTACGGCCTTCCGCTTTTAAGCGACAAGAACGGTGTTTATACCAATGCCGTTTTGGGATTTTTAAATATTCTTTTCAAAGTGACCGAAGATGAGAAACCCGATTATCTTACGGTTGCTTTTGATGTTCACGCGCCTACATTCAGACATAAGATGTATGAGGCTTATAAGGGCACCAGAAAGCCCATGCCGGAAGAACTTAAGATGCAGCTTCCCATTATCAGGGAGGTTCTTTCTTCCATGCAGGTTAGAATTGTGGAGCAGGCGGGCTTTGAAGCCGATGATTTGCTGGGTACGCTTGCCAAAAAAGCAGAAAAAGAAGGACTTGACGTGACACTGCTGTCAGGTGACAGAGACCTTCTTCAGATTGCTTCCGAGCATATTAAGATATCCATCCCCAAGACTACCGGCGGCAAGACCGAAACCTTTAACTATTACGCAGAAGATGTGGTTAAAGAGTATGGCGTAACGCCCATTGAGTTCATAGAAGTCAAGGCTCTTCAGGGAGATTCCTCCGACAATATTCCCGGAGTTTCCAAAGTGGGCCCCAAGACTGCAACTGAACTTATCGCCACATACCATTCACTCGAGAATCTGTACGACCATATTGACGAGATTACCAAAAAAGCACTCCACGAGAATCTTGTGAATGACAAAGAAATGGCTTTCTTCAGCCGTACTTTGTCAAGAATCGAGACAGCTGCTCCTATAGAACTTGATCTGGATTCCGCAAGATTTGTTAATCTGTTAAATCCTCAGTCCATGGAAGTACTTCTTAAGTATTCCCTTAAGAGCGTCATCAACAAACTTGAGAACATGGGCGGAAGTGAAGCATCTGCGGTCAAAGAAAACAGACTGGAAGATTTCACCTATGAGATCGTAGAAGATTTTAACAAGACACAAGAGATACTTAAGAAGATTTCCGCGGCCGGAACTGTCGGCATAGCGGCAACTGACGAGGGTGTAGCGGTTTCTTTTGCCGATGGCACATATTTTGTGAGACTGTATGGTTTTGTAACCAAGGATTTTTTGGCCGATGGCATTACAGCGGCAGTCAAAAACGACAGCACTGTCACTACAATAGGTATTAAGGATTCCTACGATTACCTGGGTGATTACAGACCCGGTTTTGAGGACTGCGAAATTCTTGCTTACCTCATTGACCCTTTAAAAGGAGAGTATCCTCTCACCTATTTATCCGAGCGATACCTTACCAAATTTTTCGGAGATGAGAAAGAACTTTTAAATAACCACGAAAAATACGCTGCAATTAAAGCTTCAGTGAGCCTTGAACTTTTCAAGGTTCTTGAACGTGAAGTTGCAGATTTGAATATGCTTAAACTGTACCGAGAAATCGAGATGCCCCTTTCTTTTGTCCTTTATTCCATGGAAAAAGAAGGCGTTCTCGTAGACAAAAACGCACTCAAAGAGTACAGTTCCAAACTTAAAAAGGGTATAGATTCCCTTGAAGACAAGATTTACGAGCTTGCGGGCGAGAAATTCAACATAAATTCGCCCAAGCAGCTGGGAGAGATTCTCTTTGGCAAGCTTAATCTTCCCGGAGGCAAGAAGACCAAATCCGGTTATTCCACGGCCGCGGATGTTTTGGAGAAGCTTTCGGTTGATTATCCCATTGTCAATGACATTCTGGAATACAGAATGCTTTCCAAGCTCAATTCCACTTATGCCGAGGGCCTGCAGAACTTTATCGGTGACGACGGACGTATCCATGCTCATTTCAATCAGACCATTACGGCTACCGGACGCTTGAGTTCTACCGACCCCAATCTTCAGAACATTCCTGTAAGAACCGAGCTTGGCCGTGAACTCAGAAAGGTATTCTATCCCAAAGAAGGCTTTACTTTTGTGGACGCCGACTACTCCCAGATAGAGCTTCGTCTTATGGCTCACATGTCCGGCGACGAAAAGATGATTGAGGCATTCCGCGAAGGACGTGATATTCACAGAAGTACCGCGTCACACGTATTCAACATACCTTTTGACGAAGTCACACCCGAGCAGCGCAGAAGTGCCAAGGCCGTCAACTTCGGTATCATCTACGGCATCAGCGATTTCGGCTTAAGCCGTGACATCGGCATAGACATGAAGTCTGCCAAAAAGTACAAGGAAGATTATTTTAACAACTTCCCCAAGATTAAGAAATATCTTGACGATACCGTGGCCAAGGCCAAAGAAGACGGCTATACGGTGACCTTATTTAACCGACGTCGCCCCATTCCCGAACTTAAATCTTCCAACTTCATGCAGCGTTCTTTTGGCGAAAGAGTAGCCATGAATGCGCCTCTTCAGGGCACAGCCGCCGATATCATGAAGATTGCCATGATTAATATCTTCAATAAACTTCGTGAGGAACACCTTGAGTCTAAAATGCTTATTCAGGTTCACGACGAAGTCCTTATAGAGACCAAACTTTCGGAAAAAGAAAAAGTAATTAAAATCGTATCGACAGAAATGCAGAATGCGGCTTCTTTGTCCGTGGAGCTTCTGGCGGAGGCCCACGACGGCGCCACCTGGTACGATGCCAAATAAAGGGGATCCGTATTATGAAAGTAATCGGTATTACCGGCGGGGTTGGCTCAGGCAAATCCCTCATACTTAACTACATCAAGGACCATTACAACTGCGAGATTATCATGGCCGACGACCTTGCCAAAGACCTTTGCAAAAAAGGAGAGCTTTGCTACAAACCTTTGGTTAAGCTTCTCGGCAAGGATGTCCTGGGAACGGATGAGGAAATTGACAGAAGTGTCATGGCACAGAAGATATTCTCGGACGACAGTCTTCGAACAGGCGTCAACAATATTATTCATCCCGGCGTCAAAAAATTTATTTTAAAAAGAATAGCGTTTTTACGGCGAAAAAAGACCAGGGATTTTCTTTTTATTGAGGCTGCCCTCTTAATTGAGGACGGATATAAGGACATTGTGGACGAACTGTGGTATATTTATACTGATAAGGCCGTAAGACGAGAGAGACTTAAAAAATCCAGAGGTTACTCGGACGAGAAGATTGACAGCATTATGGCCAGCCAGTTAAGTGAAGACGAGTTCAGACTTAACTCGGACTTTGAGATTGATAATTCAGGGGACAGTGAGGTTAGTTTTTCAAAAATACGCGAAAGGTTAGGGGAACCACATGACCAGTAAAGAAAACGACAAATATGTATTTGGCCTCGATATCGGTACCAGAAGCGTGGTTGGTACCGTAGGTTACTTTGAAGACGACCGTTTTAAGGTGGTATGCCAAAGGTCCAAAGAACATGAAACCCGTTCCATGATTGACGGACAGATTCATGATATTCCCAGAGTTGCCACCACCATCAAAGAAGTCAAGGAACAGTGCGAGGCTGTTATCGGCGAGCCTCTTAACCGCGTATGTATTGCAGCCGCAGGTCGTGTTCTTAAGACCGTCAACACTCATGTTGACATGATTTTTGAAGAAGAAAGAGAGACCAAGCCCGAAGACGTTACAAATCTTCAGCTTTTGGGCGTGGAAAAAGCATACAAGGAGTTTCAGGCCGGCAACAATACCGATATTAAATTCTATTGTGTCGGTTACTCCGTTATCAAATACTATATTGATAAATTCCCTATTTTAAATCTTGTGGGTCACAAGGCCAAACATATTTCCGCAGATATGATTGCAACCTTCCTTCCCGACGATGTTGTGGACGGACTTTATAAGGCTGTTGATTTTGCGGGACTTGAAGTTTTGAATCTTACCCTCGAGCCTATTGCGGCCATGTCGGTTGCCATTCCCGAGCGTTTCAGAATGCTGAATCTTGCTTTGGTGGATGTGGGCGCAGGTACCAGCGATATTTCCATCACCGATGCCGGAAGTATCATAGGCTACGGTATGATTCCCATGGCCGGCGATTCCCTTACGGATGAACTTGCCAGACATTATCTTGCAGACTTTTATCAGGCTGAGAAGATTAAGAGAGAAGCCACCACTCAGGACAGCATCGAATATGAAGATATCATGGGTATCAAACAGACCATCACCAGCGATGATGCCGCTCAGGCCATGGCCGGCAAGATTGATGAGATGACCACATATGTATCCGATGAGATTAAGCGCTTAAACGGCGATAAGCCCGTCAGCGCCGTATTTGTAGTCGGAGGCGGCGGTCTTGCCAAGGGCTATACCGATGCTTTGGCCGACAAACTCGGTCTTATGCACGAAAGAGTAGCGTTAAGGGGCAGCGATGTTCTCGGCAAGATTGATTTTGAGGAAGAAGATCTTTCCAAATCACCCCTGATGGTAACTCCCATCGGTATCTGCTTAAATTATTACGAGAATAACAATAACCTTATTTATACTTTCTTTAACGGCACCAGAATGAAGCTTTACGACAACGGTCATGTGGCTGTTGTTGATGTTGCCATGCAGGCAGGTTTCCCCAACGACGGATTATTCCCCAAGAGGGGCAAGGCACTTTCTTTCTCCGTTAACGGTAAGTCCAAGATTATTAAGGGCGAATTGGGCGAGGCGGCCATGATAACAGTCAATGGCGAGCCTGCGGACATTACCACCAAGGTTACATCCAATGACAGGGTTGTCATAATTGAATCTACAGCCGGAATGCGC
>CAMNCH010000015.1 GCA_946534145.1 uncultured Lachnospiraceae bacterium | reverse complement strand
GCAATCGCAGCCGCCTCGCCGGTTTCGCCCAGAATAGCCTCTGCTCCTGCCACAAGTTCATCAACGGAAATGTCGGCGGGCACTTCTTCCGCAGGCATATCCGCAAGTCCGCTTAACAATTCGTCAACGGATGCCTCAAGGTTCTCGCCGCCCTCAGCTTCAAGGGAAACTTCTTCCACAGGCGCATCCGCAAGTGCTTTCAACAAATCTTCATCTGAAGCCGCAGCCTCCTCCGCAGGCGCACCCGCATCAAGGCTGACCTCTTCAAGCGCAACACCGTCTAAAGCCACATCGCCTAAGGCAACATCGCCGAGAGAAGGCTCCTCGCCCAAAGGAATCTCTGCAGCTCCGTCCATATTGTTAAGGAGTGCTTCCACCGACGAAGCCAGCTCATCCGTATCCGTAGCAGCTCCTTCGGTTCCTTCCAGCATTCCTTCAAGTTCCTGTCTGTTTCTGCCCATAAATCCAAGGGGCTTCATATCGGGCGCCTCGGCACCCTCACTCATTACAGGCTCATCGGAAGCAACCGGACCGCTGCCCAAGGCATCTATGGTCTTCTTTAACTCTTCAAAGGTTCTCTTAAGGTTGTCGTAGTCACCAATCTTGGCCTTTAAAGCTTCGTTTTCTTTGGCTAATTCATTCTTCTCTTTAAGTGTCTTGTCAAGCAGCCTCGCCAAAAAGAAGGAACTGAAAACATAGTCCTTAAGCATGGGATCGAGACAGCTTATGTTTAATTCCTCAAGTACTTCCATATCAGCAGGCAGATCGTTTAACATATGTGGTTCTCCTTTGTGATGAAGATAAAATATCTTATTAATTCCTCTTCACTTTACCACACGACCCGTTAATCCCCTATTAAAAGGGACCGCCATAGTCACGATAACTACGCGGTCCCTTCTAACCTTAATCAGGCTTCTCTCTTATTATCTTCTGGCCATAGCTTCTTCGAAGTCTCTGGTGCCAAAGAATATCTCATTCTTGTACGGGTTCTTCTTATACTTGCATGCTCTCTTGATAATTATACCAAGACATACGACATTTGCAACCAGTGCTGCCAAAGCTACAACGCCCTGAGCGGTGGGGTTGGCGGTAATGCCGGCTGAAGTAAGCTCTTCAACGGTCTTAAACTTGGTCATGTCGATGGCTGTAATACCGTGCTCTACTGCTCCCGCATACAAAGAAGGAAGGGTCGAGAACGGTGATGTAATCTGGAAAAGCGGGAATACCTGAGCGAACATACACCAGATTGCAAGGGTATTGGCACGGTTCTGAATCCAGCCGCCCTTGTTCCAGAATGCGTTGGCAAAGGTAGGTGCCAAAAGAAGTGCAACACCGCAATACCAGGTATGGGTAGGCAAGTTACAGTAGGTGTACTCAAAGTTCCATACATCGTAAGCGATAATGAACCAGATGGTCATGTCGGGCCACAGCATATCGTCTTTTTTCTTGGACGAATAGATGCCCCACCAGCCGGTCATACAAGCGATGTTTAATACGCCTGCGATAGCGTTTACAACGTTCCACCAGCCGCCGTAGAGCCATACGTTCTCGGAAGAGAACCACCAGCCGCCTGCCATGCCGCCTGCGTTAAATCCGTTAACGGCAGACTCAATGTCGGAGCCTACAGCGATTAAGATGTTGATGGCTACGATTATGAAAGGCCAGGGCTTGAACCAGTCTTTCTTGCCGATTCCCCAGCCGTATTTGATCATCATAAATCCTACACAGCCGATATCTGCGGCATAAAGTTTTGCGTAGTGGAACCATCCGTTCATATAAAGAACGGTCTGATTGTTTTGGGCCCATGCGGCACCGCTTTTGGCGCCGAGAGTCGCTGCAATAAAGTAAACGGTAAGAAGCAGCGGTATAACGATAAATACAGCAACACCGCCAACCTTGGTACGTCTGCCGATTTCATTCATAATAATCAATCCGCAGAACACAAGAACAAAGCCCAAAAGCTGCATCATGGCTTTGTCTCCGTAGAGTTGGAACAACATAATGTATCCTCCTTTTTATCCCCTCAAAGGGTATATATTTACACGCTCAAGGCATGTAAGAAACTTAGGAACCTGCGATTTCCTTAATCATAAACTCCGTCCCCTGCAAAAGAAAAGTGTTCTTGCTTCCGCAGTTTGGACAGATTTTGCCGTGCTCAATGGTATCGTAGGTG
This sequence comes from uncultured Lachnospiraceae bacterium, assembly GCA_946534145.1. Classification (GTDB taxonomy): domain Bacteria; phylum Bacillota; class Clostridia; order Lachnospirales; family Lachnospiraceae; genus UBA1258. The sequence continues at coordinate 29,826 of CAMNCH010000015.1, read as the reverse complement.
CTTTTGCAGTCCTCGCAGTAGGTGATTGCCTCAATGGGCTCGATGATTAAGTCCGCTCCCTTTAGAAGTTCCGTCCTGTCAACCGCCCATTTCCAGCAGTCCTTAAGGTAGTCGGGGATTACCGTACTGACCGTGCCAAGCTGCAAGGTTACCGACTGAATGTTTGTTAAATTGTTTTCGTGACCCACTTCGGTCACGTCGTCGATTATGTGAAAAACTACTCCAAGTTCATGCATGGTTTATTCCCAGGTTTCTTCTTTCTTGGGCTTAATGCGTACTTTTATAGCCTGCTTTAAGCCGTTTGGAAGAATGTACTTAAGCTTGTCTTCGCTCTTACGCATGGTGGAAGCTTCGGGTACGTCTCTTCTTAAGTGGATGGCGTCGAATTCACATCTGGTGGTACAGAGTCCGCAGCCTACGCACTGGTTCTGATCAACGATTGTTGCGCCGCATCCGAGACATCTTGCGGTTTCTTTCTTGACCTGTTCTTCGGTAAATACCAGCTTCTTGTCTCTGAAGGAAAGCTTGTCGCCTTCTTTGTATCCCGGGATCTGGCGGGAAGAATTGTCGTAACTTTCAACGGAGATATCGTCTTTGTTAAGCTCCACATAGTAGTTCTGATTGCGTCCGATGGTAAGGGATGCGTGGGGCTGTACAAATCTGTGGATGGATGTAGCGGCTTCTTTGCCGGCTGCAATTGCGTCGATTACGAACTTGGGACCTGTGTAAACGTCGCCGCCCACAAAGATATCGGGCTCGGCCGTCTGATAGGTCTTCTGATCCGCAACTGCACCGTTTCCGCGGCCCAGTTCAACCTTGGAGCCCTTAAGAAGGTCGCCCCATACGATGCTCTGACCGACTGCCAGTACCACGTGCTTACAGTCGATGCGCATGGTGTCGTTTTCATCGTACTTGGGATTGAATCTGCCGTCGGGATCCTTAACGCTGGTACATTTCTTGAAGGTAATTCCGCAGACTTCACCGTTATCGTCAAGGTGAATCTCCTTGGGACCCCAGCCGCCAAAGAATTCTACTCCGTCTTCTTCGGCTTCTTCGATTTCATATACGGCTGCAGGCATGATGTCTCTGGTCTCCAAAGAAACCTGTGTCACATGGCCGGCACCCACTCTTACGGCGTCACGTGAGCAGTCGATAGCAACGTTACCGCCGCCCACTACTACTACGTCGCCCTTAATATCGTATTTTTCGGTTCCGTTAATCTCTCTTAAGAAGTCAACTGCGGTGACAACGCCCTTGCCGTCTTCACCCGCTACTCCAACTTTACGGCCGCCCTGGCAACCGATTGCTATGTAGAAGGCTTTGTAGCCCTGCTGCCTTAAGTCGTCAAGGGTAATGTCCTTGCCCACTTCAACGCCGCACTTAATCTCTACGCCCATAATGCGCATGATTTCGATTTCGGCGTCGATAACGTTCTTTTCAAGCTTGTAGGAAGGAATACCGTAGGTAAGCATACCGCCGGGACGTTCGTTTTTCTCGAATATGGTAGGTCTGTAGCCCTTTTCCGCAAGGTAATATGCACATGAAAGACCTGCGGGACCCGCACCGATGATGGCAACCTTTTCCTCGAATTCGCCCTGAACCTTGGGGATAACCTTCTTGGGAATGTATCTGGTAGCCTCGTCCATATCCTTCATGGCTATGAACTTCTTAACCTCATCGATTGCAACAGCTTCGTCAATGGTGCCTCTGGTGCAGGCATCTTCGCATCGTCTGTTACAGATGTGTCCGCAAACTGCGGGAAGAGGATTGTTTTTCTTAATAAGCGCAAGGGCTTCGGTGTATTTGCCCTGTGCGGCAAGCTTTAAGTAACCCTGAATCGCGATGTGAGCGGGGCAGGCTGTCTTACAGGGAGCCGTGCCGGATTCATGGGTTTCTTTTCTGTTATTGTCTCTGTAGTCCCAGTCCCAGTCATCCTTGCTCCAGGGTTTGTCGGAAGGAAGAAGGTGCTTGGGATATTTAACGTCGGTTCCGTCTTTCTTGCACAGCTTCTGACCGAGAGAAAGAGCGCCGGCGGGACATACCTCTACGCAACGACCGCAGGCAACACATTTTTCTTTTTCCACATGAGCCCTGTAAGCGGACGCGGACATGTTGGGTGTGTTGAACAACTGCGAAGTACGAAGAGCGTAGCATACGTTTACGTTACAGTTACAGATAGCGAAAATCTTGTCTTCGCCGTCAATATTGGTAATCTGGTGAACGAAACCGTTCTCTTCGCCCTTTTTAAGGATTTCGAGAGCTTCTTCTTTGGTGATGTATCTGCCGCCCTTCTGGGTTTCAACAACGTAGTCTGCCATGTCGCCCACAGCGATACACCAGTCGTGGAAATCGTCTGCGCAGCCTTCTTCGTAGGTCATGCGGGAACGACGACAGGAACAGGGTGATGCGGCGTACTTGCCTTCGTATTTGTCAAGCCAGTGAGAAATCTTCTCGATGGATACGGCTTCGTTGCACATATCAACTTCTTTTTGCACGGGGATAACGTGCATACCGATACCTGCGCCTCCGGGGGGCACCATGGGGGTAACCTTCTCAAGAGGAAGCCTTGTCATGTGTTCAAAGAACATGCCAAGCTCGGGATGCTCGTCAATAAGCTTTAAGTTCATGTTGGAGAACTCGCCGGAGCCGGGTACGAACATGGGAAGCACCCACTGCTTCTCATGCTTGGGATTCTCCCAGTTGTACTCAACAAGACCCGTGTAGGAAATCTTATCAAGCATTTCGTTGAGTTCTTCGTCGGACATACCGGAAGATTTCTTTAAATCCTCAAAGGTCTTGGGCTGACGGATAGCCTTAAAATTGTCTATTACGAATTTGGCGATGTTATCATCGTCGTAGCAAAGAATTCTTACCGCCCAGTATTCGGGGTCATCCTTGGTAACCTTATGAAGACCGAGTTTAATGGGAATACGGTCAGTAATAAGCTTGCCTAACTTTGCTATGTTTTCTTTCATGGGGCCGCTTACATCAACGTAATCGGGTCTTAAAGGGTAATTGGGATCTTTACCTGCCATACACATATCCTCCTAACTTACAAACAGCCAACTTACTCTTTGTTCTTCCGAATTTCTTCTTCCAGCCATTTTACAAACTCATCCACCCCTTCACCGGACTTGGCGCATATGGGAATGACCTGTGCTTTGGGGTTTCTAAGCTTAATATTTTCCTTACACTTCTCAAGGTCGAAGTCAAAATAAGGCATCACATCGATTTTATTGATAAGTACCACATCACAAATTGAAAACATGAGGGGGTACTTAAGGGGCTTGTCGTCGCCCTCGGGCACCGAAAGAATCATGGCGTTCTTGGTCGCACCCGTATCGAATTCTGCGGGACACACAAGGTTCCCCACATTCTCAAGTATAGCAAAGTCCACCTTACCGTCTATTAACTCGTCAAGGCCCTGTCTTGTCATGCCCGCATCAAGGTGGCACATGCCCCCCGTATGAAGCTGAATCGACTTAACTCCGGTATCCTGCGCAATAGCGATAGCATCAACGTCCGAGTCGATATCCGCCTCCATAACACCTATATTATGAGTGTATTTCATGCGGTTGATGGTGGCCTTAAGAGTAGTGGTCTTGCCGCTTCCGGGTGAAGACATAAGGTTCAAAAGAAAGATGCCCTTATCCTTAAGCTCCGCTCTTAACTTGTCAGCCTCTCTGTCGTTGCTTTCGTATACGCTTTTCTTAATCTCTATAACTTTAACGGTGTCCATAATTAAGGCCTCCTTTAACGGTCAGTTTTCTTTTGCTTTAATCTCCTCACAGATTTCCACGTATCTCTTCTCGTCAATCTTGTAGAATCTTCTGTAAAGAATTACGGAAATCAGCATGAAGCAGCAAGGAACAAGAGTCATAGCCATAAGAAGTCCGTTTTTCTGTCCGTTTGAAACAGACTTAACAACCTCATCGATGGCAGCTGCCTTGGCTTCGGCTGTAATTTCACCCTTCTCCGCAGAGGTCTCAAGGTCCGAAATAGCGTTTGTGTACTGAGTAACCTTACATACAAGGTATGAAACGGTGGTGATTATTACAGTAAAAGAACTTGCCATCTTGGTAAGGAAAGGTCTCATTGAAGTAATAATCGCTTCGTCTCTGGTGCCGTGCTTAAGCTCGTTGTACTCTACGGTATTGATGATGGAAATCATCATGATTAAGTAAAGTCCGTACTGGCCGAGGTTGGCAAGCATGAAGCCGCCGGTAAGTATCCAGAACTTAAGGTTGGTGGCGGGCATAAATAAGCCTGCGCAAATCTGCATAGCGTAGCCTATAGTAGCGATGGTGCCCATCATGAATACCATTCTTTGTCTGTGGAACTTCTTACTGAGTGTGGGATAAAGAATCATGAGCACTGCGGTTGCAGCCATGCCCACAGTCTGGAAGGTTCCGTAAAGACCGCCTTCGTAGCCGAACTCAAAATAAATATAGTTGGCACCCACGCCGCCGAGCACAATACCGTTACCGATCTGCTGAAGCAGGAAGATAAGGCAGATCCAAAGAAGCTGGTCGTTGCCGCCGATGGTGGTGATAATCTTTTTAAAGCTTACCTTGGGAGCTTCTTTTGCCATATCGTCTCTGTTTTCTTTGACACCAAAGAGGGTGAAAAGAATGAACAAAGGCGTAAGGATGCAGATAATAAGTGCTATACGGCCGTACGCAATCTTGGTGGTGCCGCCGAGAGCAAATTCACCTGCGGTAAATACAGGAATGAGCACGGATGCAAGAGTACCGCCGATACCCGCAAAAAGTGTTGCGCGGGCGGTGAAAGCGTTTCTCTTGTCGGCATCTTTTGAAAGGGCGGGAACCATTCCCCAGTAGGAAATGTCGTGCATGGTGTAAGTGATGCTGTACATAAAGTAAATTACGCCAAAGAACACGATAAAGTTCCATCCCGTAAGGTCTGTGTTAAATGCAAGGTATACCACGATACTTGTGGAAAGAATACCTATCAAAAGCCAGGGCTTAAACTTGCCCCATTTGCTCCTGGTACGCTCAATGATGTTACCCATAATCGGGTCATTGAGGGCGTCGAAGATTCTCGCCGCAACCATGATGGCCGTAACGGCGGTAAGCTGCGCGGGAGTTAAGTTTCTCGTGTAAAGGATAAATAACATGATATAGTTCGTAAAAAGCGAATATATCATGTCCCTTCCCACAGTTCCCAAGGGGTAAAAGAGCATGTTTTTCTTTTCCTGATTCATTGTCATATCCTCCAATACTTTTCTCTTTATACCTTCTCAAAGAAATACATTCTTGAAGAAAAGTCTTTAAATAACCTGGTTTCGTCATCAAAACCGGTGCCGCCGAAGGCCTGTTTTAACTTGATGCCCGCGTTGTTAAGAAGGGCTCCGCTAACTGTGTAGTCCTCGGTTTCGCCGTCCATCTTGTAAAACTTCGCTATGGTGTTGTGCACAAAAGAATCCTGCCTGATGTGCACCGGCGATACCTGATTTACGAGGCTTCCGAACTGCTTGATGTTGTGCTTAAGCTTTATGTTGTAAACGTGATATGTAAAGCTTTCATCTAAGCCCACGGTCTTAATCTTTCGATAGAAATTGTTGGGAGTGGTAAGCTTGTCCCATATCATGGTAACCGCCCTTCTTTTGTCGGGAGAAACCACCATCCACTGGGTATCCGTAACCCTGTAGAAGTCTCCGAAAAAGAAAACCTCTCTCCATTCCTTCATGGTCTCAATCTGAGCCTTAATCTCCTTAAAGTCTTCCGAACTGCATTCCCCGAGATTTATCTCGTAACCGAACACTCCGAAGGCTGCCACGTTGAAGCGTGTATCCAGTGGCGTGTTGCGAAGAGTCTGGTGGTTGGGGCAGGCGGATACGTGACTCGTCACAGTAGACATGGGATAGCCGTAACTGTAGCCTGTCTGAATTCGGGTACGCTCAAAAGCGTCCGAGTCGTCGCTTCCCCAGGTCTGGGGCATGTAAGCCGTCATACCAAGATCGAAGCGGTTGCCGCCCGAAGCGCAGTTTTCAAAGAGCACTTCGGGGAACTCTTCGGTAAGATACTTAACAATCTCGTAGAGACCAAGTACATATCTGTGTGCCGTTTCCTGCTGGTGCCCTGCTTCAAGCACCCCCGAGAACACGTCCGAAAACATTCGGTTCATGTCCCACTTTATATAATTAACACCCTTTTTACCTATAACATTTTTCATGGATGACTTAACGTATTCCCTTACCTCGGGATTGGTTAAGTCAAGTATCATCTGATTTCTGCCGGGGGAATTGTCCCTGCCCGGTATCTTCATGGCGTATTCGGGATGAGCCCTGAACAAATCGCTGTTCTCGCTTATCATCTCAGGCTCCACCCAGACTCCGAAGTCAAGGCCCACATCATGAACCTTGGCGGCGATGCTCTCAATGCCGCCGGGAAGCTTCTTTTTATCTTCAATCCAGTCGCCGAGGGATGTGGTATCGTCGTTTCTGCCTTTGAACCATCCGTCGTCCATTACCAGGAGCTCGACTCCCGCTTCTTTGGCCTTTCTCGCAAGACTTAAGATGCGAGACTCGCTGATGTTAAAATAAGCCGCCTCCCAGGAATTAAGTAAAATAGGTCTTACCTTATCCTTGAAATGCCCCCTTACAATGTGGCGCTTTACAAAATGCTGCATGTTAAGGGAAATGCCCCTGAAGCCTGCTGCCGAGAAGGTCATTACCGCTTCCGGAGTTTCAAAGGACTCACCGGTGTCCAGTACCCATTCAAAGCCTGTAGGGTTAATGCCCGACAAAAACCTTGTCTTGTAAAATCCGCCCACATTCACCATCTCGCAGTGATTGCCGGAGTATACCAGGTTAAAGCCGTAGCAGTCTCCCGCTTCTTCCGTAGCGTCTGCGGCGGTTAACATCATAAAAGGATTGCTTCTGTTTGACGAAACACCTGCTGTGGTGGCGTTTACCAGAGTCTGAGCCTCCACGATTGTGTCGGTTCTCGTCATTTCACGTCCCCAGTTGCCGCCGAAGGTTATGGCCTTGAGGCCGCACTCATCGATGTCAAGCTGAGTGCTCATGAGACGCTTAATCACTACGGTCTCGTCGGATTCGTTTATCAGTTCCGCGCGTCTGGTAATAACGTCGCACGCGGGGATAACCGTGTAGATAAGTCTTAAGCGGACGTTCTTGACCCTTTCTTTTAACACTACCTCAAGCTGCTCAAGGGTGCCTTCTCCGTCGGGGATGGCTGAGGGCATTCCCTTCGGAAATTCAGGCGTATCAAGAACACGTGCGCTTTCATAGATAAAGTCGGAAGTAATGCTTCCGTCGCCGTATCGCACTATCACAAAGGGCTCTCTGAAGTCGCCTTTGCCAAGGCCGGACACTTCAAGAAGCATATCCTCGGTAACGGTGTAGGAATCCTTCTCGTAATTGACGGTGGTGCCCTTCGCGTGACTTACTTTTTCACGCATGGCCCTGACCGAATCCACATACAGGTCCTCGGAAATGTCCACCCGCTTACCGTAGTGGAAGTGTTCCAACAGTCCTTCTTTTGTAACCCCGAATATATAGGATGTGTTCTGAGTATTTAAAAAGAAAACCTCATCCTTAACTGTAATCATTGCGCCTCCCCATTAATCTTTGTGAGCCATTGCAAGCTTCACTACTCTCATGGCGCCGTCGTAGAGACCGGCTTTTTTATTAATCATGATGCTTTCGCACATGCCGAAAAGTTCTTCTTTGGAGCTCATAAACAGTTCCACCATCTGAAGGGTGTGGGGAATGTCTCTGCATTCAAGGGTACCGTCTCCCATCTCTGCGGAATGGATGGCGCCCCACATTTCGTGCTTGCCGACTCTTCTTATAAAGAGCTTGGGCACAGGGTAAAAAGAAAGCTCGCTGGGCTTGGTCACCATTACATCCGCGCTTCTCATCAAGAGATTGGTGCAGTATACCGCTTCGAAAATGTTTTTGTGGCTGAAAGCATGGATTCCGCTTATTAAATTGGCAGGGTCTAACGCTTTTTCCGCAAAGGTCTTGGTATCTTCCCAGTTGTCTATGTGCTCGGTGTAAAGCCCTTCCATTGCGGGAATCTCTGCCTTTAAAGACTCCCATACCTTTACGTAGTCGCCCACGTTAACATAGAGAGCGGCTTTTTTGTCCTTTATATAGGGAATCAGGTATTTGATAATGGCCGAGAAGATTTCTTTCTGGGCTCCCGCGCCGCCGATGGTAAGTAAGAAGCGCATGGGCTCCCCTTTTGAGAAGCGGTTCATTCTGGCTTCGCAGTCCTTTTCGATGTTCTCAACCAGTTCGTAGTCTACGTAGTGGCCGGTATAAACCAGGCTGTCGTCGGGCATGGGCTTGTTGACTGCATTCTTGCTCATGCCGTTTAAGATTCTGTAGCCCTGATAAGCGTTCTTGCACTGAATGGTATGAATGCCGCCTTCTGTCAGGTGAAGGGCCATGGGCCAGTTGTCGGGGATTGCGTTGACAACGGTCTTCATGCCGGCGTGAAGTGCCGCCTGAGCGGGCCATGCGTGGGTGCCCACCACGGGAATGTCCTTGGGTACGTTTTTAAATACGGGGGCCATGAGTTCTGCGTTCTTTTGATCGCTTGCGTTGTAGGAAAGAGCTCTGAAGCCTTCGTAATTTACGGGTTCCCACACTAACTTGTTAAATATTGGGTTCTTGGAAAGTCTTGAGCCCAAAGAATAAAGGTCGTTCTGGGCGCTTATAACCTTGGTGCAGGTAGTTTCTTTGTAGGAGTTTAAATCCATCCAGTAAGGGGTATATCCCAGAGCTCTCGCAGCGGATGCGATGGCCATGGAAATACGGTAGTGACCGAAGCCCATACGGATGTTGCCGACTATGATGCCTTTCTCCCGGTCCCAGTCGAGGGTTTCTTTTGCTGCGTTTTCGTCGTAGTGAGCGTTGGTCTTTAAATCACCCACCAGAACATTTATGACTCCCAAAGAATCGCCGATGTAGGGATTTCTTGATAAGGTAACTTTATAGTCCTTGCCGGAATCGTCGCCGTATTTTCTTATGTATTTGGCCTTGGATTTGGCCGCCTTTTTAACTGTTTTTGCAGGCATTTTGTTGCCGAAAATTTCACGGGATCTGTCAATCATATGCCGCTCCTTTAAATTCTTCTCGTATCGTCTTTGACCACTTTGTAGTCGATGGTGACAGGTGTCATGCCTTCGGCGCTTAAGGTTACGCTGCCCTCTCCCGGGCCTTTGGTCTTAATGTAGGTGCCGCCCATGCCGCCTTTCAAGCTGACCACGTCGGGGCCTATAAGCTCCAGGTCACCCGAAACCGAAATCTTTACGGGTTCGTTGTAAAAGAAAGAGACGTTTCTGTACTCGTCAACCGCTCTTATGCGTATAGCGGATACATCGTAGGACCTGGATTCCACAAGGTCGGTACGACGGTCGGGTGTTGCTTCAAGAATGAGCTTTGTAACCGGCTTCTTCGTGATGGACTTAACCACCATGCCGCTTTTAACCGCTTCGAATCTGTACTCTGTGGCCCTTGCGCCCCAGTCTCCCACGTATTTGTTGTAAAGAGGTGTGGCTTTGGATAAGCTCATGCCGCCCAGGATAAGCTTGAGTCCCAGAAGATAAAGCTTTTTCGGCGGATGATTGAGTCCGTGGACCGCCACTATGTTAAGGGCTTCTTTTAAGTTTCTTTTGTAACTGTCGGACCCTTCTTCACCGGTTTCAATGGCATCGCCTATGAAGTCGTTGATTCTGATGGGGCCGCCTGATAAGTATTTATAGGGAGATTCATCCTTGGTATATTCCTTGATGAATCTGTTGTTTTTGTACATGCGAACGGAGTCGGCGTTGGTGTATATCCAGGTGTCGCCTCTGTTGCAGGCGGGATGTTCGCCTATGTCCATGGTGGAGGAAAGTTCTAACACCGTATATTTGTCCGTAAGAGCTCTGTAGATGTGAGCCGCGGGCTTGTGATTCCTGAACATGTCAAGGACTCCGTGGTAGCATATGCGGTCGCCGCTTCCGAAGTCTTTGTGGGTATTGTAGTCCGCCATACACCAGCCAAAGGACCCTGCTATATCGTCTTCTCCCGCCACCGCATTAAGTACGGCCGCGTGCCTGAGTGCGTGCTCGCGCCTGTGTTCCTCGGTGTCGTAGTTCTTGGTGGGAAACATGTGGCCGTTGTATTCGCTTATGAGGTAAGGCTTGTTAATGTCTGATGTGACCGCTTTCTTTTTCTCACAGCCCCTGCCGGTTCCATCGTAGGAGAAGTCGTTGTAGGTATAAACATCCTCCAAAAGATTGCTCTTCTTCATGGCGCGGACGCCGCCGGTGGGACGGGTCTTGTCAAGGTCATGGGCTACTTTGTTGGTGGCTGCGTAGAAGCTGTCGTCATCCTGAGATTCGTTGATGCGAACACCCCAGAGGATGATGGACGGATGGTTTCTGTACTGAAGCACCATGTCCCGCACATTGTCAACGGCAATGCGCTTCCAGCTGTCGTCACCTATATGCTGCCAGCCCGGAATCTCCGTAAAAACAAGAAGTCCGGTCTCATCGCAGCGCTTTATAAAATCATGGGACTGCGGATAGTGAGAGGTTCTCACCGCGTTAAGTCCCAGCTCGTATTTCAAAACATTGGCATCCATAATCTGCATGGACGCAGGCATTGCGTATCCTACATAGGGGTAGCTCTGATGGCGGTTAAGACCGCGGATCTTCGTCTTTACCCCGTTTAAATAGAATCCGTCCTTCAGAAACTCAATACGTCTGAAGCCGAAGTCAAAAGAATGGGTGTCGAGCACATTGCCCGATTTGTCGGTAAGTCTTGTCTCAATCTTATAAAGCTTGGGGCTGTCGATGTCCCATAGCTTAATATCTTCAGAGGATAAGTCAAAAGAAAGCGGTACCGATGCGCCGGTTTCTTTGGCCAAAGCCTTGGTACCCAAAAGCTTCTCCTCAAGATAAACACTTAGCTCAAGGTTGTCACGGTCTCCTGCCGCTGTCTCGGAAAGAGTTACGTCGTCGTGAAGAGTGACAGTTTCACTGTCCGTATCCACATCGCTGTGCAGAAAAACGTCCTTAAGATAACGTTTGTCCGTCACATCAATATAAACGTCGCGGTATATACCGCCGTAGGTCATATAATCGATTACAAAGCCGAAGGGGGGCTGATTAAGAGTCTCATTACTGTCCACCGCCACCGATATACGGTTGCGGGCTCCGTAGGAAAGAGCCTCCGATATGTCAACGGTAAATGCGGTATAGCCGCATCTGTGGGTGTACAGTTTCTTCTTGTTAAGATAGAGGGTCGCTTCGTGAGCAACGCCCTCAAAGGTGATTCTGACCGATTGTCCCTGCCATTCGTAGGGAACAGTTATGTCTTTTTCGTAAAAGAAAACACCCCGGTACATGGATTCGTCAAAACAGTTAAAGGGAGTGACCGCCACCGTATGCGGAAGTCTGACTGTTTCGACGTTTCCCAAAGTCCGGTTAAAATCTATATTTTTGTCCTGAATATCTTTATAAAAGTTCCAGCCGTCATTTGCAAAGAATCTCATGCCGCTTTCCTTATCTTGAGCGAATTCCCTCTACGAGAATGTTAACCACTTCTTTAATAGCGGTTTTATAGGGAATGTTATTGGCTACCAGTACATCTCTTTTGAAAAACTGCTCGATTGTCGCCTCATAGATTAATTTTACTAAAGGGATATTAACCGGTTTTATCACGCCTTCCGCCTGTCCCTTTTCCAAAAGAGCAATGGTACTCTCCCATTCGGACTCAAGTCTCTTCTCTACTCTTTCATAGGTTTTTGTATACTTGTCCTTGAGAAGATAGAGCTTTTCAAAATCGATTTCATTGTAGCTTTCCGGCATGGCGCTTAAGAGCTTGCTGATTTTTTCAAGGGTGCTTAAGGATTCATCGTTAAGTACCGCTTCTTTGCTGGCTCTGATGCCGTCAAAGAGATAATCCACCATGGCAAGGAAAAGAGCTTCTTTGTCATCAAAGACTACATACATGGTCTTTTTGCTGATGTGACAATAGGTAGCCACGTCATCCATGGTAAACTTAAGGCCTTTTTCGTTAAATAAAACTATGCAGGCCTCCATAATGTCTTTTTTAAGTTCTTCTGTGTCTTTTTGAATTCTAGCCATATCTGATACCTTTTTTATGTGTGCCGAAACTGTTAGGAAACTAAAATTATTATTTCAGTTTCCTAAATCGTAACAAATTTTTCTCTTTGGCGCAACAAAAAAAGCACCGAAATTCGGTGCTTTGATTTGTGCAAAATACACTTAAACAGTATTTTCGGTTTCCTAAAACTACTGTAAAACCTTTAAAAGATAGTTCCATACTCTTTCCGCAGAACTCAGTGACAGTCTTTCTTTGGTGGTATGGATGTCGTACATGTTGGGGCCAAAGCTTACACAGTCAAGGTTCGGAATCTTCGCTGCGAAGACACCGCATTCAAGACCTGCGTGAAGCGCCTGAATTTCGGGCTCGGCGCCGTACATTTCACGGTAAACCGATACCATCTTGTCTCGGATGGGTGAGTCCTGTCTGTACTTCCAGCCGGGATACTCGCCGCGAAGGCTTGCATCTGCATTGTGAGTGGCGCAGATATCCAACAGGGTTTTAATAAGCTCGTCCTTTTTGTCATCATCGTTGCTTCTGACAGAAATGCTTAAGGATACGCCTGTTTCATCCATGGAGATGATACCGTGGTTTAAGCTGGTCTCTACCAGGCCCTCAATGTCCTTGCTCATGCCGATAACTCCGTTGGGAAGGCTGGTGAGCAGATGACTGAGTGCAGTATCGGGATTGTGATACCATCTGTAAGACTCGGGCTTTCCGGCAATTCGGTCCATAACGAGTCTTGCGCCTGTTTCAACGCTTAAATAGTTCTCAAGGATTTCGTACTTAATAATCTCAAAGAGTTCGGGCTCAACGGGCTTACAAAGAACAATGGCCTCGCAGGCATTACAGATAGCATTGTCGGCTGTACCGCCCTTAATGTTGTTAATCGCCATTAAAAGTTTGGCATCGCTTAACTTCTTTAAAATCTGTCCCATAAGGACTATGGCATTTGCTCTGCCCTTATCGATTTCGGTGCCGGAGTGTCCGCCGAGTAAACCGTCAACGGTAATCTTGTATACGGCTCCGATATCGCCCTGCATCTCCTGCATGGGGAACTTAATATCCACTCTTGCGCCGCCTGCGCAGCTTACAAGGAAGATACCCTCTTCTTCGGAGTCAATGTTAAGCATGGTGGTAGCCTTGCAGGGTGATACATCGATAACTGCGGCTCCCAGCATACCTACTTCTTCGTCTACGGTAACCACGAGCTCAAGTCTCGGGAAAGAATGCTCCGTATCAGCCAAAAGTGCAAGACCGTAAGCAACTGCGATACCGTCATCACCGCCTAAGCTGGTACCTCTCGCATAAAGAAAATCTCCGTCAACCTGAAGGTCAAGGCCTTCTTTTTCCATGTCGATGTCTCTGTCGGCATCGTGAACCGCTACCATGTCCATGTGACCCTGAATAATAACCGGAGGCTTGTCCTCGCAGCCTTTAGATGCTTCCCTGATAATAATCACGTTATTGGCAGCATCCTGATGGTACTCAAGACCATGGTCTACGGCAAACTTTACAAGCCAGTCGCTGATAATCTTGGTATTGCCGGAACCGTGGGGCATGGAGCAGATTTCTTTAAAATAATCTATATATGTCATATCCATTCTCATTTTAATTAATATCCCGCAGATTTCTCTGCGGGAATAATAATCGTCTTATGTGTTAACCCTGAAACTTATGCTTCAACTGCTTCTGCGGTTTCAGCCTTAGCTGCTGCCTTTTCAGCCTTCTTGGCTTCTTTGTCGAGAGCCTTTTTTGCTACGTCGCAAAGAGTCTTGAAGTCCTTGGCATCGTTAACTGCGATATCTGCAAGCATCTTTCTGTTCATGTCGATGTTAGCAGCCTTTAAGCCAAAGATGAACTTGGAATAAGAAAGACCGTTAAGTCTTGCTGCTGCGTTGATACGTGCGATCCAAAGCTGTCTGAACTGACGCTTCTTCTCCTTACGTCCTGCGTAAGAAGATGTAAGAGCTCTCATAACTGCCTGTTTAGCGGTTCTGTACTGTTTGGAACGAGCTCCTCTGTAGCCCTTAGCGAGCTTTAATACTCTATTATGCTTTTTCTTGGCATTTAAGCCACCTTTAATTCTTGCCATTTCTATTCCTCCATACTACTTCTTACATGTAAGGTAAGATCTTCTTCATATTCTTTACATTTGTTTCATCAGTGATAGCGGGCTTTCTTAAGTTACGCTTTCTCTTTGTAGTCTTCTTGGTTAAGATATGGCGCTTGTAAGCCTTGTTTCTTTTTAACTTACCGGTTCCTGTAACTTTAAAGCGCTTTGCAGCTGCTCTGCTTGTTTTCATCTTGGGCATGATTGTTCCTCCTAAGTATTTGAAAATTTGTTAGTATGGGATGCGACGCTAAGCGACGCTTTCTCTCAACTTATATTTATCCGACGTTAGTTCTTCTTGCCGGCTAAAAACATGGTCATGGAACGGCCTTCAACCTTGGGAGCCTTTTCAATAACGGCTGCGTCTGCAAGACCTTCCGCAAAATCGTCAAGGATGTGTTTGGATGTCTGCATGTGAGCCATCTCACGTCCTCTGAAACGAAGTGTTACCTTGACTCTGTCGCCTTCCTTAAGGAATTTTCTTGCGGCATTAATCTTGGTATTTAAGTCATTGGTATCAATATTGGGGGTTAAACGAATTTCCTTAATCTCAACTACGTGCTGTTTTTTCTTGGCTTCTTTCTCACGCTTCATCTGCTCGTATTTGAACTTGCCGTAGTCTACGATACGACATACGGGAGGCTGAGCCGTGGGAGCAATCTTAACAAGATCCACACCTGCTTCATCCGCAAGAGCCTGAGCATCTCTCGAAGACATGATTCCGAGCTGTTCGCCGTTTTCACCGATGACACGTACTTCCTTGTCACGGATCTGTTCGTTAATCATTAATTCGCTAATAGTTTTACCCTCCATAAAGTACATCCCGCGTCCGGGAGCGAATAGTGTTAAGTATCCGACACAATAAAAAAGCGGATACACAAGGTATCCGCAATAGTTCAAATAAAGTATGTCTTTATTGAAAATTGTTAACCGCCGTTAAGCCTTCTGCCACGGGGTGAGAGCGGATACTCTTCTTGATATGTACTCACGTACTGATATAAGATAGCATATCCGTACACCCTTGTCAACATGTATTTTAAAATTATTGCCTTAGCCCCAAAGTCCCGGGTCAGGCCTCTTCCGAAACCACTCCGTCCACTATACGGACGATTCTGTCTGCGTAGCCGGCTATGCCGTTGTCGTGGGTAACCATTACTATGGTCTGTTTGAACTCATCGCAGCAGAAACGAAGAATTTCCGCAACTTTTGTGGCATTCTCAACATCCAGATTACCGGTGGGCTCATCCGCCAGAATAACCGCAGGAGAAGCTGCCAGCGCACGGGCGATGGAAACACGCTGCTGCTCGCCGCCGCTCATTTCGTGAGGAAACTTATTGCGGCAATGCTCGATACCAAGCTTGTTAAGAAGGTTCTCAATATGATCCGGGTCCTCGGTTCTTCCGTCAAGATGGATGGGAAAGACTATGTTCTCATAGGAAGTATATTCGGGAAAAAGATTGTAATCCTGATACACATATCCTATTCTGCGACGGCGAAATTGTGCAAGTTCTTTGTCGCTTGCCTTTAAAACATCTTTGCCTTCTATCCACAGTTCACCCGTATCGCTTCTGTCAAGAGTGGCAAGAATGCGAAGCAGGGTGGATTTGCCGGAACCGGACTTGCCTATTATAGCAGTAAATTCCCCTTTTTTGAAGTCTATATTCGTATTCTTGAGCGCATATACGGGCACCTCTCCTTTATATACGCGGCTGATGCCCTTGGCCCGCATTACATATTCAAGTTCACTCATGATGCTTTTCACCGTCCTTTATCCACTCGGTATCCATTCTCGAAACTATAATCCAGTAAATTACCACAAATACGGCAACCACCGTAACCGTAAGCGCCGGGCTCGCACAGCCCCACAGCACCTTGAGTACGTACAAAGAAGGATGCACGTCCGAATTTCCGCCTTCCGCAAAAGAAGCCGCATACTGTCCGATATCGTCCACGTAATACTTAAAATCCGAGACAAACCTTATTATTATCTGAACCGGGAACGCAAGCACCAGAGGGATTACCCGGCGCACCGCATCCAGCCTTTTTTCTTTTTTCATCCTGCCGACAGTCATTCCGAAACGGCTCAGAATTATATATTTGGCACCCAGTCTCACTTCTTCGTCCTTGGCTATGCATGCCAGTACAAAGAAAAACATCACTGCAAGAATAAGTCCGAAAAAGCCGTAGGTTATAATGGAACGGAGCATATCTTCCCTTGCCTCGAACTTCTTAACCACGTTGTTCTCGTATTTGACCCTGCTGTCGGCACAAATATTCACAAGGTCGTTAACCACGCGCTCTCTCGGGGAGATTACGTCAAGGTCCGCTTCAAAAGAATTGTAGCTTCTGCCCACTCCGTCGGCATCGCAGATACGCTGCATAAAGCCGTCCGAACCAAAAAGGTTTAAGAAACGCTCGTCTTCAGCCTTAAGTCCTGCCTTGGCAAGGGGCACAATGCCCGCCACCGTCACTTCGACCTTTTCATCGTTTCTGCAAAGAACAGTGATCTTATCTCCGGCTTTAAAGCTTGGCTTGTAGCCATACCAGGTTTCTCCCGCATCGGTTCCCCTGTCCGGTATCATGCCTTCCACGGACTTTACAGAACCGTAATAATCGCCGTAATTTCGTGACTGTATGGCCCTTATCATGTCCGTGTCCACCACGGCAATAACCTGCTCGCCCCTTGTGAATGCATCATAATCCGCAACTTCGGCATCAAGATACTCAGCATATCGTTCCCAGTACTCTTCGGCATTTCGCTTGGTAAATATTCCGTACAGATCACGCTCCATGGCAGTAACGAAATAATGTGCCAGAAGATGTGTGGTATTTAACTCATACTGACCGTGAAGAGGCTGATTGTTCCTTAAAAAGGTATCAAAGTATGCGCCAAAGAAAACATCCTCATCCTTACCCTCAAAAGTAACAAAATGGGTAAAGTCGTCGGCACGCCAGTCCACGGAAACCATACCCGGCATAGAATCGATGCTTTCGGCTACATTCGTATAGATTCCGAATTTGTTGGCAAGGCCCTCCCCGTTCCAGCGCCGACGAATGTATTTGACCATCTGATGTCCGTCATAAAAGGGCTCGATGGGAACCCTTATATCCACGCTTCTGATGGGCACAAGGGTTTCGCCGCGAAAGTCGGGGTAGTTCTCCTCAACATCAATATAATTAACCACAGGTTCGTAGGTCTTGACGGCGCAGAAAGCAATAATCGCGCATATAAGAATACTTATAACCATAAGCAGCCGGTTCTTAAGCCTGTAGGCTATGCGGTCACGCTTAAGAGTCTCAAGAAGGCCGATATAAGCATTCTTTTTCCGGGATTTAAAAGAAACACGTTTCTTTATCCGCTTAACAGCCGGCTTGCTGAGGGCTTTGTTCTTTTCACTCAAAGAGCGTCCGCCGAATATGGCAAGAGCCGCCAGAAGCGAAGCGCCGATGGTAACAGCTGCTTCCGCAATAATCATAATCATGGTCTTAAGTGAGAATACGTAAAAGAAACCGACTCCCGTAGCCCGACCCACTATGAATACCACAATTGCGCTCACAATATATGCCGCGACAAAAGTAAGCGCCGCTACAGGGATTACACTTCCCACGCATTCATAGGCCGCCATCTTCCAGACATCTGCGGTGGTGGCTCCTATCTCGCGCATACGCATAAAGAATCTGCGACGCTTTCCGAGGTAATTGGCCATAAGATAAGCAATAATACAGGTACTTATAACCGTCAAAAGAACGGTTACGCTTCTGTACATCTCCGAATTGCCCCAGAGAGGATTGTTGTATGCGTTACGGTTAAGAGCGTAGCTTACGTTTTCATAGGCTTTGGAGTTGTCGATATCATCCATCAGTTCCTCCGCCAGGTGCCACACTTCGGAAGATTCGTATTCGGGCTTTAAGTCAAAGAAACGGTACTTACGGTTACTCATCTCAAGCCTGTTAAATTCCTCCGGGGTCAGGAAAGCCGCAGGCATTTCGCCCCGTTCTCCCCTGCTCATGTCCGTATCCCAACGGGAAGAATATCGTTCCACGATTCCCACCAGTTTGTACGTCACAAGATACATCTCGTTACGACCCTGAATCGTGGTTACGTCATAATCATAGACAATGCTCTTATCAATGCTTTCGTCCGTTTCACCGCGCACACTCGCAAGATATCTTTTAATAAGCAGTCTCAGCATTGCCGCATCATCAAATTTAGCAATGTAAAAACTGATTTCACTGCCTATCTCGGCGCCCTGTCCCAGGGCATCGAGAACAGACCTCTCCATGGCAATCTCATTGTCGTTTTCGGGAAAACGGCCTTCTGCAAGCTCGATATGATTGTGCTCAGCCATTCCCGGAGAAAACGTTCCGATGTATCCACCTGAAAAACGGGATGTATCGCTGCGATTGCCATAAATGTTTTCCCGAAGATTCTCCCTGTCTTCTTCTTTGATATGCCAGACATCTATGTCCCTTGCTATGCCGTCTTCCCTGAATTCGTGCTTAAGGGGCCAAAGCGTATAAATCTTGCTGCCCCTTGTAACGGAATAAGTCTCCGTAAGATAGGGATTGTCCTTAAGCTTATCGCTCTCCGAACATGCTACCCATCTTCCGAAAGTCTTGTAATTTACGGCCATCTGATAGCCGTTCATATTGTCCTGAAAAAGAAAAATAAAAACAAGAAAGAAGACCGCAATGCACATCATCAAACGCATCCTGCGGACTTCTTTCTTTCTTCTTTTTAATCCGAGCCTGAAAAGGCCTCGTCCATCCGTCTTCAATTAATCACACCCAAAACCATTCAAATAAATTTATTCCTGCGTTGCCTTTTCCCTGCACATTCTTACAATTACGGCAATGATGAACGCCACAATCGCTCCAAGAAAAATATCGGAAAAGATGTTGCCGTAAAATAAACCGTCAAGCCCCAACTTTTTGTAACACATAATAAGGAGTGTCACAAGATACAGTACAAAGGCTATACCGATTCCCCATAAGTTCCTTCTTACAGTCTTTAAAACCCAAATGCCTATGGGAACAAACACCACTGCGGCAAGAAGGATAATAAGACTGAAAGAAGAAAACAGTACATCTAAATAAAGATAACGAATAACACCGAAATCAAACATATTAATCTACGTTCCAGCCGGAAAGATAAGCTTCCTGCTCCTTGGTAAGGGTGTCGATGGAAAGATTCATGGCTTTTAACTTATGACGGCCGATTTCGTCATCGATGGAATCCGGAACGTTGTAAACCTTGGTAACAAGCTCATCTTTGTGATTAACAAGCCAAAGAAGGCTTAATGCCTGCACCGAGAAGGACATATCCATAATCTCTGCGGGATGACCCATACCACATGCCAGGTTAACAAGACGGCCCTCGCCGAGAACGTTAAGGGTACGTCCGTTGGAAAGGGTGTAGCCGATGATGTTCTTTCTGCGGGTTTCAGCCTTAACCGCAGCGCTTCTTAAGTAAGCCACGTCAACTTCACAGTCGAAGTGTCCCGCATTACAAAGAATAGCGTTGTCCTTCATAACGTCAAAGTGACGCTTAACGATTACATCCTTGCAGCCTGTAACGGTTACGAAGATATCGCCGTATTTGGCAGCCTCGTCCATGGGCATGATTCTGAAGCCGTCCATGGTGGCATCAAGAGCCTTGAAGGGATCGATTTCGGTAACGATAACGTTGGCGCCCATGCCTTTTGCACGAAGAGCAACGCCCTTACCGCACCAGCCGTAACCTGCCACAACAACGGTCTTGCCGGCTACGATAAGATTGGTGGTATCCATAATGGCGGTCCAGACAGACTGACCCGTGCCGTATTTATTGTCATAGTAATGTTTGGCCTTGGCATCGTTAACTGCCATCATGGGGCAGGGTAACACGCCTTCTCTTTCGCGGGCCTTAAGTCTTAAGATACCTGTGGTGGTCTCTTCGCATCCGCCGATAAGACAGTCTGCGTATTCTTTGCATCTGCCGCCGAGAAGGTTAATAAGGTCGCCGCCGTCATCAACGATTAAGTGAGGATGGCAGGCAAGTGTGGCTGCCAGAAGGTCTTCGTATTCCTCGGGAGTAACTCCGTATTTGCCGAAGGTCTCAACACCCATCTCCGCTACTGCCGCAGCAACGTCGTCCTGGGTGGAAAGAGGGTTACATCCTGTTAAGAACACCTCCGCACCGCCCTTTTTAAGTACCAGACCAAGGGTAGCGGTCTTGGCTTCAAGGTGAACGGATACTGCAATTCTTAAGCCTTTAAAGGGCTGTTCTTTTTCAAACTTTTTCTCTATCTCCATAAGTGCGGGCATGGAAGAACGTACCCACTCGATTTTCTTGCGGCCTTCCGGTGCAAGTGAAGGATTTTTGATAATGCTCATATATATCTCTCCTTATAAGTACTCTTTTACGATTTTATCCACTTCATAATACACTTTATCCATATCAATAGTCAAAAGAATATTGTCCTTCATGACGAAACGACCGTTTATCATGACGGAACTTACTTCCGAGCCGTTTGCGGAATAGCAAAGAGCGGATAAAGGGTTGCTGTTAGGGTACATGGAAGGCGTGCGAAGGTCGATGAAAATAATGTCTGCCAGAGCGCCTTCTTTTAACACTCCGAGCTTGTCTTCCATGTTGAGAGCCTTGGCCGCATTGACAGTTGCGCAGTTAACTACGTTTTCTGCCGCCATAACGGTTGAGGACTTGTGAATTCCCTTGTGAATCAGGGAAAGAAGTCCCATCTCCCTGAACATGTTAAGGGTGTTGTTGCTGGCGCAGCCGTCGGTACCTATGCAGACGTTAACGCCCTTGTCCTGCATTTCCTTAATGGGTGCAAATCCGTTGCCGAGCTTAGCATTGGAAGCGGGGTTGGTGACAACGTTCGCCCCGGTTTCCTTGAGTATATCAATATCGTCGCCATGCATCTGCACGCAGTGAGCGAGGATGGTCTCATTGTCGAGGAATCCTATGTCTCTTAAAAGTTCAACGGGAGTCTTTCCGTATTTCTTGAGACAATCCTCAACTTCCGTAACACTTTCCGAAAGATGAGTCTGGTGAAGCATGCCTCTGTCCTTACTCTCCTTAACCACCTGCTCCATGAGCTTGGGACCTGCGCTGTAGATAGCATGAGGGGAAAGAATAAACTTCATGGTATCCGATTCAAATTCTTCTTTTTCCTCAATTGCTTCTTTAAACCGTGAGTAACCGTCCTCGTAAAGGTCTTCGCCCACAAGGCCGCGGCCGATGTATCCGCGCATGCCTGCCGCGCCCGCCGCAAGAGGGGACTGACGATGGAACATATGCATGTCCACAAACGTGGTGGTACCGCTCTTAATCATCTCCGCAAAAGCAAGAAGATTGGTCCAGTAAGCCGCATCCTTGGGAAGTCTGTCCTCAACGGGCATGCATCTGTTAAAGAGCCACTCGCCGAAGTCCACATCATCCGCATAGTTACGAAGCACCGACATATACGCGTGGGTATGCATATTGATAAGACCGGGCATCACAAGCTTATTGGCCGCATCAACGGTCTCATAAGTTAATTCCTTGTCTTCGGCAAAAGAAAGGGTCTTGCCGTTTACAAATAAGTCTTTGTCCTCAATACGGATGTGTCCGTTTTCGGAAATTAAGAGTTTGGCATTGATAATCTTATAGTTCATGTAATTCTCCCCTGGAAAATAGTATTTATATGTTACCACATGTTAAACACAAAAGAAAGGCAGTGGCTTCCGCCACCGCCCTTTATAAATATATTTTTATATTTTCTTTACCAAATGCGTAATCATATCCACCAGGCAATCCGAAGCCACATTCTGGAACTCGCCAAAGTCAACGGATGCATTGTCATCGGCAGAGTCCGAGATGCAACGGATTACCACAAAAGGAACTTTGTTAAGGTAAGCCGTATGAGCTACGGCGCAGCCCTCCATTTCGGTACAAAGGGCTTTGGTGCGCTTGAAAATGTCCTGCTTTTCTTTGGACGAGGATACAAAAGAATCTCCGGTAGCGATACGTCCCACGTGAACACCGCCTTCGTCGCCGGCTACCTCGATGGCTTTGTTAAGAAGCTTCTCGTCAGAGTAGTAAACGGGCTCAAGGGGTTCAAAATTCTTAATGACAAAATCCTGCATGTCATGGTATACAAGCTCGCTTCCGATTACAAGGTCGAAAGCTCCCACATCGGGACTTAAGCTTCCTGCAATACCGTTCTGAATCAAAGCCTTGGGCTTATAAAGATCTATAAGAATCTGCGTATGCATGGCCGCATTAACCTTACCCACACCGCAGCGGCATATTACAACTTCAACACCGTTAAGTTTGCCTGTGTAGTAGTCAAGGCCTGCATGCATCTTTTTCTTTTTGTCCGTAAGAAGACGCACCAGTTCTTTCATCTCGCTGTCCATTGCAGAAATAATACCAATCATGTAGTAACCCTCCTGTTAAATGTCCATTTCTTATTATACCCAATACTTATTAAAGAATAGGCATCTCTTTCGAGATGCCCATATAGTTGTCAAAAAAATAATTACTTGTTTCTGCCGCAGCACTTTTTGTACTTCTTGCCGCTTCCGCAAGGGCAGGGATCGTTGGGATAAACCTTTGCTTCTTTGCGGATGGTCTGGGAAGCCTTCTGCTCTTTGTAGAGTTCCTGCTGCTTCTCTTCGCTGAAGATAGCGTTCCACTGAGGAAGCTTGTAGAGCCAGTCTGCGCCTGCTGCTACCATGTTCTTATAAAGAAGCTCTTTGTCAAAGCCTAAGTTAACTTCGGTGTCTGCTTCCATGGTCTCGATGGGGTTGGGATTCTTAAGGGAATCGTTGATACCGTCAAGGAAACCGGTCATAATCATCTGTGAAACCTTGTACTTTTTGGCAAGTTCTGCAACGGTACCGGTTACCACTTCATCGGGATTCTTTAAAAGTTTCTCGTAAATACCTTTTTCTTTTTCAAAATAATCGTTCCAAAGTTCCTGGAGCTTCTTCTGATCCTGTTCTTCGGAATAGGCGCTGTTACGCCACTTTTCAAGTAATGTCTGTGCCATAATTAACCTCTCAAATCTCCTAAGTAAATGCGTTGTCTTCGTAAAACGCCACGCACGTAGTGTATCACAGCAGAATTATATTTGCAATAAAACATGTTATTTGTCGTTTTCAAAGAATTTGAAATCGGCGATGGTGCGCTTACCCGTAAGCTTGCCTGCGAGCCAGATGTATATCCATGTAAGAATAGGCAGTATAAGGGTTGCGCCCAAAGTGATTCTGAACATCTGCCTTGCAAAGGGAGTCTTGATAAAAGCAAGTACCGCCGTAGCAAGATACAAAAGAATTATCAATGCAAGACATATAACCGCCGCAATCCTCTGTCCTTTGGTGTAGGAAGATGTAAAGCCCTGCTCGGCTGCTATTTTGGCAATCTGCTCCTCGGTTTCTTTGACACCCTTAAACAGAATGGTGTGCATGCCTGCTGCCTTGCCGCCTTCGATATTCTTCTCAAGGTCGTCGATGAAGATACATTCCTCAGGCTTTAAATTGTATTTCTTAAAAAGAAGCTCGTAAATCTCCGGCTCGGGCTTGGTCTTCTTAACGTCGCAGCTTAAGATGTAGCCGTCCAGCTCCTCGATAAAGCTTAAAGCATCCCAGCACTCTCTCACCGCCTTAAAGGACATATTGGAAAGGCAGTATACCTTGTAGCCCCTTCTTTTTAAATCGATAATCCAGCCTCTGGTGTAGTCGAATATCTTAAGCAGGCCTTGGAAATTCTCGTAAATCTCGCGAATCTTACTCTCCATGTCGGGAGCATTGGCCACAAAGCGCTCAAGGATTTCTTCCTCGGACATCACGCCTCTGTCGATTTCGTTCCAGATAGGATCGTAAACCGTAGCCTTGGCGATTTTGTCAAGTTCCTCATCGGTGATGTTAAACCGCTCAAAGAAAGGCTTCCATCCAAAGTCCACCAGGACATTTCCGATGTCAAATACAATGTTCTTAATCATTTATATACCTCTTCTCATTATTTCTGTCCGTATTTATTCACAATCTCCATCAGGGATTTCTGGGCTTCGGGATATCTCATCATAACGTCCTTGACCTCGTCTCTTGCTTCCGAAGCTATGGATTGATTGTATTCAAGCTGTTTTCTTAATTTCTGGCGCATGCCTATAAGGTTGTGGCGCACTTCCACCATTTCCCTGTTGTCATATATGGCGTCGGACTGATGCACCCACACATCGGGGTCCTTAATACGAAGGTTCCTTAAGCGCCTTAAAAGCCTTGCGGTTGCGGTTTCATAGGCCGCCTCATTCTTTTCAAAAGAACGCCTCGCCTCCCGCTCCTTTAAATATCTTTCATGCAGGTCTTTAAGCTCCGCGGCGCTTGATACCTGATATTTGGCGTAGAGGTAATCAAGCAGGTTTTTATTGTTGACATACCTTATTTTGACTTTGTTCTCCAGCAAAATAAGGCTGTTGGACGTATTCTCAATCTTCTTTTTCTCAGAAGCGTAATCCGTGTATTTGACGTATACCCAGGTGATGGCTATGGCAGCGATACCTATAGTGATGTAGTATCCGATGGCCACATCAAGCTTCAGTCCCACCTGCAAAAGAAAAAGAATGACCACCAGCACTGCTGCCGCAACCATGGTAATGGTGGCAATGCCCCTGGTATTCTCGAGGTTGCTCTTAACCTCTCTGTGGCGCATATCGTAGGCGCTTCTCTCTGTATCGATCCTTGCAAGGTCGCTTTTGACTTTGGCCTTGTAGTCCTCTTCTTTTAACAGTTTCTCGATGCCCTCCGGAACGTCGGCTATTATGGATTCCATGTGGTCGTATTCTTTGTCCGTCATAAGAGGCGGGGTCTTGGAATATTTGTCATGGTCCTTTCTTAAGTCGTGAATCTGGCGGGCTATGTCCTCAAGTTCTTTTTTGTCTTCTCCCTCGAGAGCCTCGATTTCTTCCATGTCCGTAAGATAGGAAGTGACGGTTGAGTATTCGTCGTTAATCCTGTCGATTTCGTCGGAGGCATCCTTCATCTGCTCGAGGCAGCTGATAACATACTGCTCCCTTGTGAAGGGGTCGGACATGTTAATCTTGTCCCTTGAGTCTGTAAGCTCGTCCCATTCGCTGGTGGTAGTATTCTTTTTCTTAAAGAGTTTTCCAAAAAATCCCATTACATTCCCCTATGGCGCTATAAATCGCCGTTTTCCAAAACGATGTCTCTGTACTCTTCCTTGAGGTTCTGTGTAAGGACGGTTATTTCGTCGTAGTAAAGAGCCGCGTCCTTTTGGTCCTTAAGTTCGAAAAGGCTCTTTAGATGCCTTGCCTTGTCGGAAGCGTCAAATTCAGCCTTAAGCTCCTCAATTTCGCCCTCGATGGGGATACTCATACGGTAGGCGTCCTCGGAGTCGGCTATAAGCTTAATGTATTCCGCCTCGGGAAGACGCATTCTTTCGGCTGTAAGGAGATGCCTGAAAGCATTGGCGTCATTGTTGATTTCGTAGGCCTTTTTGAAACATTCCACGGCCGTGTCGTAAATGCGAAGGGCCATGTAGGTGACTCCCATGTTATTGTAAATGCGGCTGCAAAGGTCGGTTTCTTCTTCGTCGATACTTGCCAGAACTCTCTCGTATTCTTTGATGGCAAGATAATAGTGTTTGTTCTCGTACAAAAAATCCGCCTTGGCTTTCCACTTTTCAAACACGTTCAATGAAACATTCATGCGAAGAATGCTCTCCGCCTTCTCTATTTCGTCCTGGGTATAATAGCCCACGTATTCCAGAATGGTGCCCACAAATGCCCCGGGTAAAGCGTTTGTGTTAATAAGCATGTAGAGGTTTCTGGCAAGGTCCGTAAGACCGCATTCTTTGTCTATCCACTCCACAAGCTTTTTGTCGAGGATGTCTTTGTCGATTAGAAAAGCGTTCTCATAAAGGACGTAGCAAAGCTCCTCCATGGAGTAAAGGTTCGCATAGACCTTTTCAAAATAATAGGGACTCGCCGCAACCCGGCCCACTGTGGTAAGTACTCTGTTAGTCATAGATTGATAACCTCCTTCCACGTGGTATCCGAAGCTTTGAAGAGCTCGCCGAAGCCCATATCCTTAACGATAACCTGCATACGCATCTCGGAAAGCATGGAAACCTCAACCCTCACTCTTGAAGTGCGGGGCGGGCGCTTGGGAAGGTCCGAAAGGGTAATGTCCACTATTTCCGGATTCTTGCCCGTCAAGGGAGTGATGACAAAAGAAATCTTGTTGCCCTTGTCAAGTATCACCTCGCAGGCTCCCGTTGCCTCAAACCAGTTGACGCCTGCATCAAGAAGCGCAAGGTAGCCGGGCTCCCCTCTCTTTAATACGTTAAGACCTACATTGGCCTTAAGCTTGTCGTTGCCAAGGAATACATGGCTTTCGCTCAGTTCCGTCTTTTTAAGCTTGTCTTTTGCGGAAAAAGCGGCGCCCTTGGAGTATAAGTTATTACCCTCGAACACTCTGCCGCGCTTGCACATGTTTCTGACGGTGTCACCGAATATTTCCTGTCTGAAATTGTCGCCGATAAAGTAAACAGAAGAAAACGTTCTGCCCTCGCATATTTCATCAAGGAGTCTGTTTAACTCTCTGTCGGCATATCTGGCCTCATCGGAATTGATGATTAAATCCGTGATATCCGCGGTTTTAAAAGAAAGATAGGAACCGGGATCTATAAAAGCCACTATGGGAGTGGTGTTTTTGTTGCACTCCATTCTGAAGGATTTAAGGTGTTCCTCGGAAAAATCAAGAAGGAGCACGTCTCTCGTCCATAGAGCAGTGTCCTGATAAATCGTATAGTAGTAAAAGCTTTCCATGTGGTTCTGGAAAAAGACATTCTCCGTCTTAAGTCCCAGGGATGCCACAACTTCCGTAAGTACCTCCACCATCTTATCGTCCAAAGAAGAAACGGTAATCATGAGTGAAGCTATCTTGCTGAGGGGCACGGTCATGCTAAGAAGCGAGAGGGTACGCTTCATAAACAATGCTATAAGAGCAGAAGGTCTGAAGGATTCGTCTCCCACCTGGATTTCGCTCTCTGAAACCGCTCTCTCTAAGAGCCTGTCCACAAAGAAACCGTCATTTTCACGGTTCTTAAGGGCTTCCGCGCCCGCAAACCACTGGTTGACCTCTCTTCTTTTGAACAAAGCCGTAGGTATAAGGTAAGAAGCTCCGCCGGGGACCACAGATAAAGTATCCGCCTTGTCGTCTCCGAAACGGCAGAAGCTCACCTGTGAATAGGAGTCGGTTAAGTCAAAACCCACCGCAAATTCATCTGTATTCGGTTTTCTCAAATCTCCGAATAAATCCATTTATGGTTTCCTTACAAAATCGTAAACATATTTTTGACCACATGGTCGTGTTTGTAATAATCGTACAAAAGTTTGTCCACCGTATCGTAGTCGCGAAGGGTCTTGGCGATGACGATGTCATTGATGGCATTAAAGCAGGAATCCGCTATTTCACGGCTGATATCGCTCTTCTGGATGCTGGCGCTCTCCGTTAAGAATTCCTCGCCCTCGTCATTCTCCTCGGTGATGTAGTATAAAAGGTTCTCGCCAAAGAAAAGTACAAAAGCCTTGGCATGAACGCCGCCGTACATATCACGCATCTCCTCGGTAACATACTCGCCGTTTTCTTCGTCGTCACCTTCGATAATGTAGTGAATAAATACCCTTTTTCCGGGGTCTGTCTTGTACTCGATAATAGTCTTGTCCGAGAATCTGCTAAGCTCAATACCCCGTTCATCAAGGAAGTTCTTAAAGAAGGACATGTAAATGCCTTCGTTAATGAGCTTATTGAGGTATTCTCCGATAATGGGTGCTTCCGTCTCACCCACCTTCATGGGATTCTCGGAATAATACTTAAGATATGCCAGCATGCTGACGGTCTGAATGGGCTCGCCCCTTAAGTGAGCCTTGGTAAGCTCCGTGAATACATCCTGCTCCATAATGGTTTCTTTGACGAAGTAGTCAAAAGAACATTTGGAGAGAAAAGCAAGCTTAATGTCGGTGTTGCCGCCGCCCTGCACGTATTTTTTGTACACTTCCATACGCTCGGATACGAAGTAACCTGTATAAAGCATCTGAAGTATGAGATTCTCACACATTTTGTACGTGTCGAGGTTAAAGTTCTCGCAAGCCTTGAAAATCTTGCGAAGGTCCTTGGTCATGCCGCAGTAATTGTCAGCAAGGTATTTAAGGATTACCTCGTCGTATTTGCCGTTAAAGAAAGCTGTAGCTGCAATCTTTACGAGGCGCTCGTCGGGCTCGTACTCGTCTCTGTAGATAAGTTTGGAGCAAAGCTTTACGAGGTCTCTTATCTCTATGCTTTCGGTGCCGAAGCGCTTAACCCATTCAATGGCGGTATCGTACATACCCCTTATAACAAGGAACCGCTCGGCGGTGATGCGTTCTTTGACCGACATGTCCATGGGTTCAAGTTCTGATAAGACTTCGTCAAGCTCGCGGATTCTGTCTTTGTCGTAGTAGTAGTCCATGAGTTTGGAGCGGACTTCGGACTTGTATTCTTTGTCTATGCGAGGGTCGCCTAAGATGTTGGCGTAGCGTTCTCTCGTCTCTTCGTTAATCTCAACGGTTTCGGAGCTGCACTCGCAGACATATACATCAAACTCGAGGTTGCCGTGAATCATGGGAATGAGGCTGGATGCAAGCTTGCCCGGTACCATGAGCATCTCAAGGTCGTATTTGGAGCTTACGGAGTATCTGTTGGAGAAATTGTCCTCAAACATCACTTCGAAGTCTTTGGTGTAAAGAGGCACATATGCCTCACCGTTTTCTATGGGGTAAACCGTCTCCACGTTCTCGCGGCTCTGGTACACCACAACCTTCGTAAGACTTAAATTGTCCACGGTAATCTTGTGGGTAAAAAGAAGGCGTACCATATTGTCCGCAAGGGACTTGTCAAGCTCCGCATGGGCATAAACGTGTTTGTATATAGTCACAAGGTCTCTGTTGATAAGGCCTGCGGATATACAGTCCACGCTGAAGCGCTCTATCCTGTCCCGATAATTCTCATAAATGTCGGGCATCTCTTCCCTGGCCGCTATAACCTTGGCAAAAAGGTATGCGGCATAGTCTCTCTTAAGATTGCTTTCGTATGAGAAATAAAGGAATACCATCTTGGGGATATTATTGTCCTGTGTGATATCCATGGATTCCATGTAATATTCGTAAAGTCTGGTGGCGCGAACCTCCGACAATACACCCAGCTCATACCAGTCGTGGGCTTCCTCGTCGCGTCTGTCACCTTTAATCAGAAAATCACAGATAATAAGGAGTTTATCGGTGTCGGGCTTTTGGTCGTAGCACTTCTTAAGGAGAGGCCAGAGGCGCTTGGAATATTCTTTTTCTTTGGAGCAAAGATATACAAACTGGTCGCAGACGTCGTCGGATAAGAGTTCGTTGCGGACCGCGTAATTAATCACCTTAATCTCATAGTCAGAAAGATTGGTAAGAAGCGTAGGGTTCGCATTGAGCATGTTGACCGCTTCCACGAAGAACATGGGGCTTACGCAGCCTGTTTCAATCTGCTGTCTGATAAAGAGCCATTTTTTGGAAGGGCTCAC
>CAMNCH010000014.1 GCA_946534145.1 uncultured Lachnospiraceae bacterium | reverse complement strand
TAAAGCCGGGTAAGCTTACGCCGGAAGAGTATGAAGAGATGAAGGCCCACAGCGCAAGAGGCTGCGAAATTCTCAAGATGGCTCCCCTTGACTGGAGCGCCGAATACTTAAAGACCAGCTTGGACATCTGCAAGTACCATCATGAAAAATACGACGGAAAAGGCTATCCCGAAGGGCTTAAGGGTGACGAGATACCCATAAGTGCTCAGATAGTATCCATAGTTGACTGCTTTGATGCACTTATCAATAAACGCTGCTACAAGGACGCATATCCGTTTGATGAAGCCTTTGATATGATTTTAAGAGGCGAGTGCGGTGCGTTCTCACCCAAGATTATTAACTGCTTCAAAAAGTGCAAAGAAAAACTCAGAAATCACGCAGACAACAAGGACAGCGAATATTGTGAACCCGTAGAAATGGGTGAGAGCGAAAGCGACTTAAACGGAATCAATATTCTTTTTGTGGAAGATGATGAGATATCAAGAGCAGTAGGAGCCGAGATACTCAGAAATTCCGGCGCTTGGGTAACGGAGGCCGCAAGCGGAGAAGAAGCGGTCGGAATCATTAAAAGCGTTGACGACGACGCTTTCGATGCAATTTTGATGGATCTGTTCCTGCCCGGCATGAGCGGTTTTGAAACCACAAGGCTTATCAGAAGCTTACGAATCCCCGGAATGGATACCATACCCATCATAGCAGTATCCGTAAGCCACTCATACGTGGACGTGGAAAAAGCAACCGAAAGCGGCATGAACGCATATCTTTACAAGCCCATTTCCGTAAGCCAGGTATCAAAGGCCCTCATGTACTGTATGAGAGACCAGGCCAATGCTTTGCAAGAGAAGCTTGCCAAGAGCAATCGTGTGGTTAACAGAGACCCCCTTACGGGAGTTCGTAGCGTGGCTGCCTATATGGACAAGGTAGAGTCCTTAAAAGAAAAAGTAAACAGGCGTGAGGCAGGTTCTTTTGCCCTTGTGGAATGTGACTTAAACGGCTTAAAGACCGTAAACGATACCTTCGGACACGATATCGGCGACATTTACCTGGTAAACAGCTGCAGGACCATTTGCAGTGTATTCAGACACAGCCCCGTATACAGAGTGGGCGGAGACGAATTCGTGGTGGTTCTCGAGGACAGAGACCTTGAAAACCGCGACAAACTCATGGAAATCCTTAAAAAAGAAATTGATGAGAGCGCCCAAAGAGGCGACCCTATTCACGGAAAGGTTTCTTTGGCGGCGGGCATGGCGGTATACGACCCGGAAACAGACAAAACTGTGGGCGATGTCTTGAAACGGGCGGATACACTCATGTATAATAATAAAAAGGTAATGCACATGACAGTTATGGAGTGATGCGACAATAAGGGCACCCTGCATTGGCCTCTGAGGTTGATTGGGTGCCTTTTTGAATGCAGGCTGCCAGTGACTAAACTTAAGGAGAAGTGCCTTTAATGGACAAAAAATGCGTTAAACCGCTGTTAGAAACCAAATTTGTAAAAGTATATGATTTGCAGTATGAGGAAGGGAAGCATTATTTTGACGCTACCCGCCATGATGCGGAACATTTAACCGCCACACTTACAGACGACGAGTTTAAGGCTATGCAGCCGGATGCGGCTACCTGCTATGTGGTCGTTAAAACCCCCGGAGAGGAGCCCAAACTCCTTCTTAACTATGAGTACAGATATCCTGTAGGGCGTTACATGTTAAGCGTGCCTGCGGGGCTTGTGGACGACTGTGACAAGGGTAAGCCGAATGCTCTTACCGAAACTGCGGTGAGAGAGATTAAAGAAGAGACCGGCCTTACCGTTAAGCCCACCGACAGAGTATTTGTTATAAATCCCTGCGTATTTTCCACCCCGGGCCTTACGGACGAGAGCAACGGCCTTGTGGGGGTTGTAATTACCCTTGACGATTTAAATGAGCTGAATCAGTGCGGAGCCGTGGGTTCCGAATGCTTCGACGGATTCTGCCTGGTGGACAAAGAAAAAGCCCTGGAGCTTATTAAAAAGGGCACGGACGACAAAGGTTTCTTTTACCCCATGTATACCCTGGGGGCCCTTATGTGGTTTGCTTTTGACTCATGGCAGGAAGAAAGGGGTTAGAGAATGATTAAAACAGTAGAGATTAATACAATTGAAGATGTGCTCCCTCTTATTACCGAGCAGGAGTACAGACCCGACCTTCAGAGAAACAGAAGCCTGTATCTGTACAGAGGCATGACGGATGTGGATTTTAAACTTACCACCAGCCTTTCCAGAAACTGCAAGAGTGCCAAAAAAGCGCTGGAGCCCTGTATTCTTAATAACTTTACCAAATACGGATGTCTGGAAGACCCGCTTATTGAGAAGAGCGTCTGGAGACAGATGATTCTCGGTCAGCACCACGGACTGCCCACGAGACTTTTAGACTGGTCGCAGTCGCCTCTTATAGCCCTTCATTTTGCCACAACCGAGCATAATCTTGATGATATGACGGCTCATGACTGCATTATCTGGCGTATTGACATTAAAGAGCTTCATGCCATGCTTCCGGGACGCTACAAAAAGGTGTTATCGGACAACCAGACTTCGGTGTTTACCGTTAACATGTTAAGCGAAGTGGCCGCAGACCTCGATCAGTATGACGAGGATATGCAGGACAGCGCAATGGTAGTGGTAGAGCCGCCTTCAATCGATCCACGTATCGTCAATCAGTATTCTTTCTTTGCCATTGTGCCGGATGCGGTTAATAACATCGAGGAATTCTTTGACAAATACACGAATAATACAGTGAGATATGTCATCAGCAAGGATCTGCGCTGGAGAATCCGCGACATGTTGGACCAGCAGAACATCTCCGAAAGAATCATTTATTCGGGTCTTGACGGATTGTCAAAGTGGCTGGGAAGACATTATTACGTGAACAAAAAGGATGATAAATAAAAACCTGATAAAAAGAAAAACCCGAGGCCGTAAGACCTCGGGCTTTATATTGCAATTAATTATTTAACGGTAACTTTGGTGATGTGAGGGTTAAGACCTTCATACCAGTAGAGGTAACCTTCAACGTCAACGGTCTGACCTGCGGTAAGGCCGCCTACAAGGTTGTAGAACGCTTCATCGCTGCCGTTTAAGTAGTACTCAAGGCAGAAATCGTAGTTGTTGCCATCCTTGGAAAGGGTTACGTAGATGTCGTCGCCGGGCTGATCGTTCTTGTAAGAAACGCTTTCAACGGTCATGTCCTTGAAGGAAACGAGCTGGTTCTGGAAGTTAGCGATTTCGTCGGTGCCGAGCTTATCGGTAACGTCCTTGGCTTCTGCTATGAAAGATTTGCCGGAGAGAAGGGTGAAGGTTCCGTCAACAACTTCAACTTCGCCTGCCCATTCGCCCTTGTGACCCTTAACCTGAATCTTGGTACCGGGTGTAAGCTTCTTGGAATCTTCTTCGGAGCATTCCATGTTGTAGATGAAGTAACCGCCGTCTTTGTCTGCTGCGTAAACGGTGATTTTGTTGTCCCACCATGACTGAGTAGCCTGAACGTATACGTCCACGGTAACCTCGCTGTCAACTGCAGCAGCGGTGTACTCTGCGTAAGTCATGCCCTTTTCGCCGCCGCATGCTGTAAGAGAGAGGGCGAAAACAACTGCCAATACAAGTGCTGTTAATTTTTTCATTTTAATCCTCCTTTATACCCTTAATAGGTATCGGTGCGGAAACTCTTTCCGCCTAACACTTCGATAATAAACGTAATTGTGCTACAAATCAATGCTTATATTACCAAACTTTGTTAATTTTTTATCTATTTATGGTTATTTTTACCATATGCTTTTTTGATGACACCGCGAAGATAAAAGGCACCGATTCCCACCCATGTAAAAAGAAGGGCAAAAAGCAGGATTTTGGATGTAAGAGGAAGAGGAGCAAATTCTTTTTTCTCGCTGCCGTCGGTATTTGCTTTGGATACGGAGTCAAGGTGGTATAAGCTTCTTGTGTCTTTATAAAGCTTTGTAAAGTAGGCATCATCCACGGTTTCTTTGCGCCTCATGGACTTGGTGGTACTTTCGATAAGCTGTCCGGCTGCATCTCTTAAGGATGCGGAACCGTTAAAGACGGGGGTTATGAAAGTGCGGTCTATATTGTCGATTAAGAGCTTGGAGGCTTTAATCTTGGGCCCATAGTGTAGGTCGTTGTCGATGCCTTCTTTGGACAGGTAATCAAGGTAGGAAGGGTCATTTAAAGCCTTCTCCGTAACGGGAATGTAGCCTTCGGTGGAAGAGTAGGCTATCTGAATGTCCGACGTAATCATGTACTGGGCAAAGAGCCAGGATGCCAGAACTTCCTCGGGGTCTTCTTTGTTGAATACACAGATGGAAGGACCCTGGGATATCATGACGGGGTTGGAAGTATCAAACTGGGGAATTCTGGTAACCACCATGTCAAAGTCCACCAGTTTGTCTTCGGAAATATCGTGATTGGTGGCGTGAGGTCCCATCCAGGTGGCACCGGCGGTGGAGTCGATTGCAAATATGCACTGACCCGCATTTAAGAAGTTGCCGGGGTAACTGGATATTTTGAAGGTGGAAAAAGAACCTGTCCCCGCATGAACTGCTATTTCTTCAAGCAGCTCTTTGGCCGTGTCGTTAAAAAGAAGGATATTACCCTCTTCATCGGAGAAGCCCGCGTTCTTTTGACGCATCATCTGAATCATCATATTGTCGGTGGACTTGTAGATGAAGGGAATCATAACCTTCTGACCGTTAATCTTAAAGTTGCCGTCAGAGTCTTTCTCCATGGCCTTTTCGGACACTTCCCAGACAAAGTCCCAGGTGAGGGTGTCGGGGAGAGTGTAGCCCAGTTTTTCAACCATAGTCTTGTTTACATAACATGCCTCCGTGGAGCGCATGTAAGGTATGGCGTAGGAGATGCCGGAAAGCTTAACCTCCTCGGCAAACTTGGGAACAATATCTCCGGGAGCCTCGTATTTAAGGGAAGAACCCTTAAGTCCGTAGCGCGAATCCGCCATCAGCGCATCAAGGGGCACCACCGTATTGGCACCGGTGAGATAGGTGGCAATATGGTCGGGATAGGTTATGCACACGTTTGGCGTGGTGCGGGTGGAAATATTGGTGATTACGTCGTTGTAAATACGTCCGTAATCGGTGTAAAGCCTCATATTTACGTGGATATTGGGGTAGAGTTCCTCAAAATCCTTTATGGCCTGATTGTAAATATTGGCCTGGGTGATGTTGGTATCGTTTTTGGCCCAGAAGGTTATATTGTATTCTTTTGACTCATCAAAGGTTTCGGGCACTTCAAAAGAAGGAAGCCCCTTGGAACCGTGGCAGCCCGTAAGAGCGATGAGCGATAAAGGCAAAAGAATCTTTGTAAGGAGCGCAAAAGTTTTTCTCATCCTTTTGTACCTCCTCTCGAAACCCCTTCCATAATGCGTTTATGGAAAATAAGGAACAAAATCACAAGGGGAAGGGAGATTACCACAACCGCCGCCATCATGGCAGGGATATTCTCACGGCCGAAGCCGTTTTCACGAATCTCCTGAATACCGTTTGAAACCAGGAAATGGGTTTCTTTGTCCGTAACAAGTCTCGGCCAAACGTAGGAGTTCCAGCATTCGATTACCTTCAAGATAAGTATGGTGATGATGGTGGGCTTGTTGATGGGTATTAAGACCTTAATCAGGTATTTAAGGTCCGAAGTTCCGTCAACTTTGGCCGCTTTATAGAGCTCCTCGGGCACCTGCTCGAAGTTTTCTTTTAAGAGGTAAATGTAGAAAACGGAAGCGACGCTGGGAAGTATGAGACCCGCGAAGGTGTTACGCATATGCCAGTTGGTGATGGTAACGTAATTGGTAATGACCACAAGCTCGGTGGGTATCATCATAAGGGACAGAAAGATGGCGAAAGTAATATTCTTGCCCTTAAAATCAAGCCTTGCAAAAGCAAAAGCCGCAAGGACCGTAACCACCATCATTATCGCCGTGGTAAGAAGCGTAAAAACAACGGTATTGAGGAAATACCTCGAAAGATTAACCGTCGTAAAAGCGTCAAAATAATTCTGCACCGTAGGGTGGGTGGCTATAAATTTGGGAATGTACTCCGAATTGTAGGAACTGTAGCTCTTAATGGAGGTAAGCACCATCCAGTAAAAAGGAAACAGCACTATAAGTCCCCAAAATGTCAAAAGAATGTAAGTAACCGTTTTGGACACGGAGCCGGAAACTTTGGCGCGTTTTTCTATTTTCTGAAGATCTTCATATGTCAAATCTGCCATGGCTCCCTCCTAATATTGTACGTTTTTCTTACTGATGAGTAAGTTGATAACGGTTATGGTGAACACTATTGCAAAAAGAATCAGGGACGCCGCCGAAGCATATGACGGATAGCCGCCCGAATTACCGTAGAGCATATCGTATACATAGCCCACAATCGTGTTCATGCCCGCTGCGTTAAGGTTGGTGCCGAATATTGCCACCTCATCGGAATAGGCCTTAAACGCGCCGATAAAGCCCGTAATCACAAGATAAAAAATCATGGGGCTTATCATGGGAAGCGTAATCTTGTAAAAGATTCTGAATTTCGAGGTTCCGTCAACTCTTGCGGCATTGTAGTAGTCTTTTTTGACACCCGCAAGGGCGCTGGTAAGTATCAATATCTTAAAAGGCATTACCACCCAGATGGTGTAGAAGCACATTACAAAAATCTTGGCCCAGTAAGGTCCGTCGATAAAGTCTACCGACGACATGCCTAGAGAGTTAAGAAGAAGGTTTACAAGTCCCTCCGAGTAAGCCGTTTTTTTGAACAGAATCATAAAAACAAGACCTACAGCAAGAGTATTGGTTACGTAGGGCAGAAAGTAAACCGTCTGGAAGAGCTCCTTCAAAGGCTTTATGGAATTAAGCCCGAGGGAGATTAAAAGCGCGATTCCCGTGGATAAGGGCACCGTAATGATAACGATAATAAAGGTGTTCTTGACCGCCTGCAAAAAGTAAGGGTCGTGAAGCACATATTTAAAGTTGTAAAGGCCGTATCCGAAGTGGGACTGCGAAGCGAAATTGTATCCTTCCTCGAAAGAATACATCACCACATCAATAAGGGGATAGACCATAAAGAAACCCAAAAACAATATTGCGGGAAGCAGATACAGCCACCCTTTTAAAGACTTTAATTTACTCATGATTCAATCCTCACTTAATGTCAAAGTAAATGCGCTTTTCTGTTTCTTTGTCAAAAAGAAGAACCTTGTAAGGCTTTAAAGAGAATCGAACCTTTGTAAGGTCTGCGGGAGGTCTGTCCTCCGAAAGGATAATGGAACGGATGGCCACAACCGTCATGGCGGGGTGAGAGGAGACGATGCTGGTGTCCCTTCCCATAACTTCAACCGCAGACAGGTCGCACTCGAGGGGACCGTTTTTGTCGGGAATAAAGCCTTCGGGACGAATACCTACGTAAACATCACCGTCTTTGACTCCGGGCACATCCAAAACGGCGGAGTCGCCAATGTAAAGCTTTTCACCCTTAACCGTTCCGTCAAATGTATTAATGGCGGGAGTTCCGAGAAACTTGGCCACAAAGAAATTCTGAGGGTCGTCGTAAACCTGCTGGGGCTTGTCCATCTGCATGAGGCGGCCGTCCTTCATAACCACTATCATGTCGGAAATACTCATGGCTTCTTCCTGGTCATGGGTTACGAAGATGGTGGTAACGCCGGTTTCGCGCTGTATTCTTTTGATTTCTTCACGGGTCTGAAGCCTTAGGCGGGCATCAAGGTTACTAAGGGGCTCGTCGAGAAGTAAAACCCTCGGCGTCTTAACCAAAGCTCTCGCAATCGCCACACGCTGCTGCTGACCGCCGGAAAGCTCCGAAGGACGTCTGTCCATATATTCGCTTATCTGAACAAGACCCGCTACTTCATCGGCTTTGGCGTCCATGGCTTCTTTGGTCATTTTTTTGTCACCCTTAAGGTTCTGAAGGGGGAAGATGATGTTCTGCCGTACCGTAAGGTGAGGGTAGAGGGCATAATTCTGGAACACAAGTCCCACGCCTCTGTGCTCGGCGGGAAGGTCCGTAACATCGTCGTCGCCAAAGAAAATGCGTCCGCTTGTGGGCTTCTCAAGACCGCTTATCATGTTAAGAGTGGTGCTCTTGCCGCAGCCCGACGGACCCAGAAGCCCTATTAATTTGCCGTCGGGAATCTCGAAATCGAAATTGTCCACGGCTATAACGTCTTCTTTGATTTTTTTGTTTCTGTTAGGGAATTTTTTGGTAAGATTTTTTAGAATGACTTTCATGTCGTTTTGACCCCTTTTTACGAAATTTCATATGTTTTTCTTCACAACTTCGTTCTTTTAGATTATATTAGAATAAGTAAAAAATTTAAAGACAATTTAGGAGAATTAATAATGAGAGATCCGGTTGATGAGGCATTAAACTCACTTCTTGGCCCCAGGAATAATTATACGGAAGAGGAAATAAACAGAGCACAGGCCCGCAAGAAACGTTACGGCGGCACACTTCTTGACAATCTTGAGAAGGTAACCGGCCGCGGACTTGCGCCTACTTTTGATATGGAATCCTTGAATTTCGGAAGCGACCTCGATGCTTTTTCCAAGGAGCTTGAGGGCTTTACCGAGCAGAATCAGAAGATTGTCGAGACCACCACTCACGAAACCGTCAAGGACGAGGAAGCGGTCAATGCTTTTGCAGATTTAAAGGAAGCCGTTACAGGTACCGTTTACGGCCAGGATGAGTTTGTGAAAAAGCTTGTTATAGCCTTTAAGAGACCGCTCGTTCTTGCACCCGAAGGCGATGCCCCCAAGAACTGCATCTATATTACGGGTCCTTCCTGCACGGGCAAGCATCTCGCACTTAATACCATCGTTAAGGAACTCAGCAAAAGAAGAGTATTAAAGACCGATGCAATCCGCACCATAGACCTGGCTCTCTACCCCGGTGCCACCGAGGAGAAGCTGTTCTTACAGGACTTATATTCGGCTCTTAATTCCAAAGCGGAAGTTATAGTATTTGAGAACTTCAAAGAATGCCACACTTCCCTTGCCACCAGGCTTTGTGACCTTGTAATAAAGGGTAAATGTGCATTAAACGAAAGATATGTAAGCCAGAACGGTCAGCTCGTAAACGTTCCCAACGCTCTTGCCAGCGAAACCGTAGGCGCATTATATGCCAAGGACAAATATATTGTTTTCGTAAGCGACAAATCCCTTGAGAAGCTTGCCGACAAGTTCGGAGCTCCCTTCATAAACGCCCTCGGTGACGTATGCGCCACCAAGGCTTTGGACGATGAGGCCCTTAAGAAGATTTCTCTTAAGGAAATGGATACCTTAAAGCGCGTATCCTCCAAACAGTTTAAGTTTAATATCAAAGAAGACGATGCCTTCATTAACTACAGCGTCACCCTGGCAGGCAAAAACGCCGGGCTTCAGGGCATTCTCGATTTCTACGACGACTGCGTAAAGGCTCTTGCCCAGCTTAAGCTTGAGGAAGACTTTACGGAGGAGAAAGAAGTTCTTTTGACGGTTAAGGAGGGTAACGTTTCCGCCACCATCGACGGCACCGACAGAAAGCTTCTGGATGCTCTTCCCGGTGTTTACATGGGCGAGCTTGAAAGCGTCAAGAAAGAAATGGATGAGATTGTGGGCCTTAAGGAGATTAAGGACTACATCTTCAGCCTTGAAGAATACTATACCGTTCAGAAGAAACGTCGCGAGGCAGGTTTAAAGGCTTCCGAAGTGTCCAAACACATGATATTTACGGGTAACCCCGGTACAGGTAAGACCACCATTGCGCGTATCGTAAGCCGTTATCTTAAGGCCATTGGTATCCTTACCGGCGGTCAGCTGGTAGAAGTGTCCCGTGCGGATCTGGTAGGCAAATACGTGGGTCATACGGCTCCCCTTACCAATCAGGTGCTTCAGTCCGCAATCGGCGGTGTGCTCTTTATCGACGAGGCATATTCTTTGTACAGAGGCAAGGACGATTCCTTCGGACTTGAAGCCATAGATACCCTTGTTAAGGGAATAGAAGACAACAGAGACAACCTTATCGTAATTTTGGCGGGCTATTCCAACGAAATGGAGGAGTTCTTAACCTCCAACTCGGGTCTTAAGAGCAGATTCCCCAACGTCGTTAACTTCCCGGATTACACCGGTCAGGAACTTTTGGATATTTCCGTTATTATTGCGAAGTCCAAGGGATACGTTATCGATGAGGGCGCCAAGACCAATCTTTTGACTTATTACAATGCGGTTCAGGCGGTTCGCGCAAGAGATGCGGGCAACGGTCGTCTGGTTCGTAACAAGGTTGAGGAGGCTATCCTCAATCAGTCCAAGCGTCTTGTCAAGGATACGGAGGCGGATATGTCCACCCTTACAAGCGAAGACTTTGATTTAAGCGATGTTAACGGCTGAGGTTAAGCGTGAAAAAACATATAGATCATTTTGATGTTAATGAAATCGCCGGAAGCGGTCAGTGCTTC
This sequence comes from uncultured Lachnospiraceae bacterium, assembly GCA_946534145.1. Taxonomy (GTDB): domain Bacteria; phylum Bacillota; class Clostridia; order Lachnospirales; family Lachnospiraceae; genus UBA1258. The sequence goes on along the minus strand of CAMNCH010000014.1, from coordinate 21,736 downwards.
CGGTGGAAAGAAAATGCGCCGGGATGTGTCAGTGTGACTGCATTCGGGCGCGTTCTTGATATACACAGACTTAAAGAAGATGAGTTTGAACTAAGCTGCACGGAAAAAGAATGGAAGGATATCTGGGCTCCTTATTTTGACCTGGATACGGATTATTGCGGCATTGAAAAGCTCATTAAAGGTTCAGGGGATGCCCATCTTCTTGAGGCCTTTGAGTGCGGACGGGGTATCAGAATTCTTAAGCAGGATCTGTGGGAGATTATTATCAGTTTTCTTATTTCCCAGAATAACAATATTTCAAGAATCAAGGGAAGTGTGGAGGCTTTGTGCCGCGAGGCCAGAATTAAGGCATTGGGGGCTGAGGAGGCTTTTTCTTTTCCGGGACCTCGGGACATAGACCCTGCGATATTCGAGCAGGTCAACCTGGGACTTGGCTATCGGGTGCCTTATCTTAAAGAAATGTATGAGTATGGGGCTGCTCATCCCGAATGGCTTAATGAATTAAAAACCTTGGACTATGCCTCTGCGAGAGCAGAACTCTTAAAGCACAAGGGCATCGGCCCCAAGGTTGCGGACTGCATATGTCTTTTCGGACTTCATCACATCGATGCTTTCCCCATCGATACCCATGTTAAACAGCTTCTGGCAAAATATTATCCCGAAGGCTTCAATCACGGGTACTTTAAAGGGGTAGCGGGAGTGATACAGCAGTATTTGTTTTACTATGAACTTAAACATTGATGAAATAAAACTGTAAATCGGACGTGAGGACAGCGGTTTTTAGCAATAATCACAATTGTTTCATTGATTGTCGAGTTTTATAATACAGTCGTTTGCATTTATATATTTAGCGGAGGATGTATGAAAACCTTTAAACCGAAGTTGTTTTCAGTAATGAAGACCTATTCCAAAGAACAGTTTGTTAAGGACGTAATCGCAGGTATCATTGTTGCGATAATCGCCCTTCCTTTATCCATAGCTCTTGCCATTGCATCGGGAGTATCCCCCGAGCAGGGACTTTACACCGCAATCGTTGCGGGCTTTGTAATAGCCTTCCTCGGCGGTAGCAGAGTTCAGGTGTCCGGTCCTACGGCGGCCTTTGCCACTATTGTAGCGGGAATTGTAGCTACCAAGGGCATGAGCGGTCTTGTGGTGGCTACCATTATGGCGGGCATTATTCTTATCGTCATGGGCCTTTGCAAGCTGGGTACCCTTATTAAATTTATTCCTTACACCATTACCACCGGTTTTACCGCAGGTATTGCAGTTACAATTTTAATCGGCCAGATTAAGGATTTCCTCGGACTTTCCGTTGTATCCGAAGAACCTTTGGTAGAGACCCTGGACAAACTTATCTATGACTTTAAATTTATAAACACCATAAATTATCAGGCACTTATTGTAGGCGCTGTGAGCCTTGCGATTCTTATTGTATGGCCCATGATAAAGAGGCCCAAATTTTTAACCAAGATTCCCCCTTCACTTATTGCGGTAATCGTAGGAATCTTTATGGTTATGCTTCTTGACATGAAGGTTAATACCATCGGAGACCTCTACACCATTTCCGCAAGTCTTCCGAAGTTTTCGCTTCCCGATGTTTCCTTTGGCATGATTAAGGACCTCTTGCCCAATGCCTTTACCATTGCGGTACTTGCGGCTATCGAGTCACTTTTGTCCTGCGTTGTATCGGACTCAATGGTCAACTCAAGACACAACTCCAATACCGAGCTTATTGCCCAGGGTGCAGGTAACATCGCCAGCGCACTTTTCGGCGGTATTCCCGCAACAGGCGCCATTGCCCGTACGGCAGCCAACGTTAAGAACGGCGGCCGCACACCCATCGCGGCTATGGTTCATGCGGTAGTGTTAGGTCTTATCCTTGTGGTGCTTATGCCTTATGCGGCACTCATTCCCATGCCCACCATCGCAGCCATTCTTTTTATGGTAGCGTACAATATGTCAGGCTGGCGCACCTTCGTTAACCAGTGCAAAAAAGCCCCTGTTTCAGACATCATTGTTTTGGTGGCAACATTTGTACTTACGGTAGTATTTGACCTTGTGGTAGCCATCGAGGTCGGCATGATTGTGACCTGCATTCTTTTTATCAAGAGAATGAGCGAAGAGACCCTTGTAAAGGGCTGGAAACTTGTGGACGATGAAAACGACCCCGACTCCATCAGCCTTCGTAAGGTTCCCGCGGATACCATGGTTTATGAAATATCCGGACCTATGTTCTTTGGCGCGGCAGACAAGATTCTTACCATTTCGGTAAAAGAAGAAATGAAGAATCTGGTGCTGAGAATGCGTAGCGTAAATGCCATCGATTCAACAGCCATCAATGCTTTAAAGACCCTCGCTGACGACTGTAAGGACAAAAACGTGCGACTCATTCTTTCCCACGTTAACGAGCAGCCCATGAATGCTTTGAAAAAGTGCGGTCTTTACGATGAAATCGGTGCCGACAACTTCTGTGAGCACATCGATGCCGCTTTGGAAAGGGCTGCCAATTAGTTTTCTCACAAATCTATAACCTTCCATGCTATAATTACTTTAACCGGCATGGGAGGTTTTTTTATGGAAAATAACAGCGGTTCATCTTCGGAAAGAAGCAGAATTATAGTCAGAACAGGTATCATCGGCATTGTAGCCAATTGTCTTTTGGCGGGAGTCAAGGCATTCTTTGGTCTTTTGTCCAATTCCGTGGCAATTGTACTCGACGCGGTTAATAATTTTTCGGATGCCCTTTCTTCGGTCATTACGATAGTGGGCACCAAACTTGCGGGCAAAGCTCCCGACAAGAAGCATCCTTTGGGATACGGGCGCATAGAGTACCTGAGTGCCATGATTATTGCCGCTCTTGTTGTTTATGCAGGCATTACTTCTTTGGTGGAATCGGTTAAAAAAGTTTTTAATCCGACAGACGTTGACTATTCCACCGTTACACTGGTCATGATTGCCATAGCGGTGGCGGCCAAATTTGTTTTGGGACGTTATGTCAAAAAAACGGGCGAAAAGGTTATGTCGGATGCACTGATTGAGTCGGGAGCGGATGCGCTTTTTGATTCGGTACTTTCTTTTTCAGTGCTGATATCTGCACTGGTATTTGTGCTGTTTAATATTAATCTTGAAGCCTATGTGGGCATTTTTATTGCATGTTTTATTATCAAGGCCGGCATAGAGATGCTTATGTCCACACTTGATGAGATTCTTGGCAAGCGTGCGCCCAAGGAATTTACGGATTCTGTCAAAAAAACAATCTGCGAAGACGAAGCGGTTGGAAATGCCTACGATTTAATCCTTCACAGCTACGGCCCCGGCAAGTTTACGGGTTCCGTGCATGTGGAAGTACCGGAGACTATGACAGCTACGGAAATCGATGCAATGGAACGCAGAATAGCAGCCAATGTCTATGCGCGGCACGGAATAGCCATGACGGGTATCGGTATTTATTCCGTGAATACAAAAAGCGATGAAATGACGAAGCTTCGCTCCGACGTATTAAGAACGGTTGCAGCTTTTGAAGGCGTGATTCAGGCTCACGGTTATTTCTGCGATGAGAAGAAAAAAATTATCAATCTTGATGTAATCATTGACTACAACATAAAAGAGCGCGGAGAGCTCATTACAGAGATAAGGAAAAAACTGGGTGAAAGTTTCCCCGACTATAAGTTTAATGTGGTTCAGGATATTGATATTTAGGAATTTTATTATTCGTTATTTCTTTTTACCTACAATGGGTGTCAGGCGGTAGCAGACCGTACAAAGATGCTTGTTGACGCGTTGCGGATAAGGGAGAAGTTATGTCAGAAAAGCGAATTGAAGATTACACATTGAGCGATGTAGTGGGACTGCTTGAAGAAAGCGTTGATGCCGTAATTATTGCCGACAGCAAGGAAAATAAGTATAAAACCTTGGTTAGAAGAGGCTTTTTTTCTGATAATCTTGTTGAAGAAACGGGTAATTACCATGACCTGATAGAAAAGCTATGGTTTCATCTTGCCAATTCCAATGAAAAAGTCGTGGGTGACTATAAGTCTTTTGTATCATACTACGGCGATTTTAAAGGAAAATACAGCAGGAGACTTAAACTTTACAAAGAAGGAAGCAATGAGCCGAGTATTATTCAGCTAAATGTGTATCCTATAGTTAACGCTCCCGACAAATATATTTTTACAATGGACGAACTGGCCGACGAATACAAGCAGGAATACATGACCACCGGTAAGGTTAACGCTATTCAAAGCTCATACCTTTTCTCCATGTATGTGGATCTTGTGGAGGACACCACCGGCAGTATAAATGTAAGCGAGATTTCGGACGATACGGTTAATGCGGCCCTTAAGTACAGCGAGTGGCGTCTCATGATTGTCAACATGATAGGGCCGGATGACAAAGAATTGTTTCTAAAAGTTACGGACCCCGAATACTTAAAGGCCAATCTTGCTCCCGGCCGTATGACTTCTTTTGACTGTCAGATGGTCAATCTTGAAGGCAGGCTTATATGGGTTAAATTGATTTTTAACCGTGTTAAGACAAAAAACGAAGAGGATTTTCGTTTCGTATTTCTGGTTCAGGATATAAATGATAATTCCGAAGAGCTCTTTGCGACACTTAAAAAGTATGAGAACCTTGCACAGAAGGATTCCCTTACCGAGCTTATGAATCACGGAAGCATTAAAACCGAGATTATTAATGCCCTGGATTCATTGAAAAAAGAAGGGGAGCCTGTGGCACTGATGATGCTTGACCTTGACCACTTTAAGAATGTTAACGACACTCACGGACATGCTGCGGGAGATAAAGTACTTAAGCACTTCTCGGGTCTCTTGAAAGAGTTTATTAAAGGAAAAGATGCCGAAGTCGGCCGCTGGGGCGGTGAAGAATTCGTGATTGTATACCGCGGTAAGAACTTTGACAAGGTAAAAGAAAATGCGGAAGCCTTAAGAAGAGAAGTAGAGTTCTCAGACTTTCCCGAAATAGGCCACATTACCTGCTCCATAGGTGTTACGGAAGTTAAGAAGGACGATTCTTTTGAAAAAGCCTTTGAGCGTGTGGACAGAGCCCTTTACGCATCCAAAGAAAGCGGAAGAAACCGCATGACAGTTTTATAGGCATAATAAAAGCCCCGACGGGAAGTATCCTGCCGGGGCTTAATTTATGAAGCTTATTCAATTGCAATGTACTTGGATTCGGGAATCTTGGGCTGAGCTTCTTTCTTGGGAACGAAGATGTTAAGAATACCGTCTTCAAATTTGGCCTTAATGTCTTCCTGAGTAACTTCCTCGCCTACATAGAAGCTTCTGGAGCTGGTGCCTACGAAACGTTCGCGACGGATGTAGGTGCCTTTCTTTTCATCGTTGTTATCAACTTTCTTGGAAGCGGAGACTGTTAAGTAACCTTCCTTTAACTCAAGCTGAAGATCGTCTTTCTTGTAACCGGGAAGTTCGATATCGAGATCGAATCCGTTATCAAGTTCCTTCACATCTGTCTTCATAATCTGAGCCGCAGCGGTGTTACCTCTTCTTACTACTGCAGGTCTTGCAAAATCATCAAAAAATTCATCAAATAATCCGGGCATAAACATAATAGTTACCTCCTTAAATATGTGATCGGCCTTGGCCGGTGTTTGTTTACTTACGAGGAATTATTTCCTCTTTCTGACTACGTTATAACTCGATTGTTAGCACTCGTCAAGAGCGAGTGCTAACAATTTATAAATTGTTTATGGATTTAATTTTTTGAAAAGAAATGATACCATAAGCCTATGGAAAAGATACCCTATTACTCACTTAACAACTATCTTAAGGAACGTTTTGGCTGCAAGGTTTTAAAGCTTTCCCTGGATGCAGGATGTACCTGCCCAAACAGAGACGGTACTCTTGATACGAGAGGCTGCATTTTTTGTTCTGCGGGAGGGTCGGGGGATTTTGCGGGAGACAGAAACCTTTCCGTAAAGGAGCAGTTAAAGCTCGGCAAAGAATTCATTAAGGCCAAAAATCCAAAGAATGAGACCGTTAAATACATAGCGTATTTTCAAGCGTTTACCAATACATACGGTGACTTATGTAAACTAAAAGAAAAATATCTTGAAGCCGCCTCAGACCCGGAAGTATGCTGCATATCCATAGCCACCCGACCGGATTGCCTCGGGGACGATGTTCTGACTGTTTTAAAAGACTTAAATGCAGTCAAGCCCGTCTGGGTGGAGCTTGGACTTCAGACCGTAAAAGAAGAGAGCATCGGATACATACGTCGCGGCTATAAAACATCAGTATACGATGAGGCGGTCAAGAATCTTTGTGAAGCCGGCATAGAAGTGATAACACATGTTATCCTGGGACTTCCGGGCGAGTCAAAAGAAGACATGCTTAAAACCGTAAGACATGTGGGAGCATCAGGCTCGAAGGGCATAAAACTCCAGCTTCTTCACGTACTTAAGGGAACTGATTTACTTAAGGATTACGAAGCCGGTTTGTTTAAAACTCTCTCAATGGAAGAGTACATTGATATTGTATGCGACTGCATTAAAGAACTTCCCCCGGATACAGTCATTCACAGACTTACCGGTGACGGAGACAAAAAAATCCTCGTGGCCCCCCTTTGGAGCGCGGACAAGAAAAAAGTATTAAATGCAATGAAAGAAAGACTTATACCTGTTGCGGGTACTGAAAAGAAGAAATAGAACACTTTATTTTGCAAAGGTTTTTCTTTTGACTTTGTGAGATGTATGATAGAATCACTAATGTAGAGTTTAGAGAAAGAAGAGGAATTTTCAAGATGACTTTAAAAAAGTACATGCGTGAAAATTTTACAGAGGTCGTTCACACCACTCTCAATCCCGAGGGTCCCGGTGTTGTGCGTATCCATCTGATTCCGCCCAAGATTGACGGCGGAAGGCTTGCGCCCAGCGTAGCCATTATTAACGGCCAGGATATAATCCCCGTGAATTATTCATGGAGCATTCTTTTGGCTGAATTTATAAGAGAAGTTAACAAATATCACGGCCGTGAGGTGTCCGATGAGGATGTGGAGAGCATACTTGAGAACACCTGCAAGGCTGTTAAAAAGGTGTTCCCTTTTACCTCCAAAAAGCGCTTCAGAGAAGACATCAACCGTATGATGGAAACCTTCAAACAGGTAGCTTACGGTGAAGAAGTGAGTGAGGATATCGGTTACATGAACATCGGCGATTATGCCGACCACATGACCGCACCCCACAGAATGGACCTTATGGTAAGCGCTATGGAGAAGAGCGGCAAGTGGAACTGCAACCAGTGCTGCGTGCATTGCTATGCGGCGGGACAGACCCATGCCGAGGAACAGGAACTTACCACTGCTCAGTGGTTAGAAATCCTTGACAAACTTAAGAAAATCGGTGTAACCCAGGTTACCTTTACCGGCGGCGAGCCCACCATGCGTGAGGATCTGTTTGAACTTATCGACCACGCAAGATGGTTTGTTTCCCGTCTTAACACAAACGGTATCAAGCTTACCAAAGAATACTGTGCGAAGCTTTTTGACAACGAAATCGACAGCGTTCAGATTACTTTTTACTCCTGCGATAAAGACATTCACAATAAACTTGTGGGTGCCGACCACTACGACGATACTGTGGCAGGCATTAAGAATGCACTTGAAGCGGGTCTTAACTTAAGCATCAACACACCTCTTTGCACACTCAACAAAGATTATGTTAAGACTCTTGAATTCTTAAAGGGTCTCGGTGTTACATATGTAACCTGCTCGGGTCTTATTACCACAGGTAATGCCCTTACGGACAAGTCCGAGGAACTTCAGCTTTCACCCAAGGAAATTGAAGATGTTCTGGCTGCCGCAAGCGATTACGCATATGCAAACGGCATGGAGATAAGCTTCACATCACCCGGCTGGATTGACGAAGAGTTCTTTAAAGAGCATGCTTTGTCCACACCCAACTGCGGAGCCTGCTTAAGCAACATGGCCATCACTCCCGGCGGTAACGTTGTACCCTGCCAGAGCTGGCTTTCTTCCGATGCTCTCGGCAATTTCTTAAAAGAAGACTGGGAGACCATCTGGAACAGCGATACCTGCAAAAAGAGACGTGAGTATTCGGCTCTTATGTTAGGCAGATGTCCGTTAAGGAGGGAAAAGAAATGAAAAGAAGATTAGCAGCTTTATTTTCCGTCCTTGTTCTTTTGGCGGTGACACTCATCCCCGGCACCAAGGCATTTGCGGCCAAGCCCCTTGATGAGATTTTAAACTACGAAATAACCGTTGACGTCAATGAAGACGCAACCCTTAACATGCATTATCACATCGACTGGAAGGTGCTTGATTCCTCATCCGAAGGTCCCCTTGAGTGGGTTCAGGTGGGTATTCCCAACTCCCACTACATTTCCTGTACCTCGGACTCCGCTACGGTCAAGAGCATTAAAGCTACTTCAAGCGGCGGTCAGTATGTGGCCAAGATTTATTTCGACAAGAAATATTACAAGGATGAAGTGGTTTCTTTTGACTTTGACCTTGTGCAGGACTACATGTACGAGATGAACATCCTTACGGAAGGCGAGACGGTTTACTACTTCATACCCGGCTGGTTTGACGGTATAGCGGTTGACAATATCGTGGTTAAGTGGAACTCCGACAAATCCATCGGCAACAGCCATGGCGCCGTCCTCGAGGGCGACTATCTTACATGGACCGACTCCCTTTCCGCAGGTCAGAAGCTTGCAGAAATCAGCGTAACTTATCCCAGCGATGCATATTCTTTTAACACCGACAAATATGCGGATAACAGCAATTACGATGACAGTTATAACAATGACTACAGCTACGAATCCAAGAGCAGTGATGACGGTGGATCAGGTCTGGCTGCTATCGTCGGAATAGTCATTTTCGGATTCATTATCAGAACCATATTTAAGGCCGGCTCATACGGCTCAGGCTCGGGTCTCGGCGGTAAGCCACAGACCAAGAGAAAGGTTACCAGAACCTTAATCAAATACTATCCCACCTGTCCCGGCTGCGGCGCTGCCCGTCCGGAAGGCAAAGAAAAATGTGATTACTGCGGCAGAAGCTTCATCGAAAGCGAAGAGGTTGTGGAGGAAAAAGAAATCCAGGATCCCAAGAAGTACGACAGCGAAGGTTTGTTCCGCTACGGCGATTCGCCCAACACCTACGTACGCGTACATGTAACTCATATTCCCGTGCCCCGCACCAGAAGCTCCTGCGCCCACAGTTCCTGTGCTCACAGCTCCTGTGCCTGTGCACATTCCTGTGCCTGCGCCTGTGCTTGTGCCTGCGCCGGCGGCGGTCGTGCAGGCTGCTCTACCAAGGACTTTTACAACACCAATCTCAAGCTTGAGCAGCTTAAGAGAAAGAAAGCGGCCAAAACTACTATCCGTCGAGGCAAAGGCAGCGAATTGGTGAAAGGAGAAAGAAGGTAAGTGTTTAAAGGCGACATTTTGACAAAAACATCAATGTGTGTTTTAAAAGTTATTTCGCTTCTTTCACTTGCTTTCATTCTTGTCGGAATACTGTTAACGACTATTACGTTTGATAATGATTATCATGTGCTCTTTCTTAATTCGGGAGTGCTTCAGATTGTTGTTTATGTAATATTAACCGCATTGGTTGTGTTTTTGGTTGCGAAACTCAAAGTAGGAAAGAAAGCCTTTTGTGTCTGCTTGTTTTTTTACGTCATTGTAAATCTGGCTTTTGTATTGTTAATGCAATTGTGGCCTACATATGACCAGTATTATATGACGTGGATTGCCTCCAGTATGCTTGAGGGGGATTTTTCGCAGTTTGCTCCTTATGGATACATAGACTTGTTTCCGCACCAGTATGCCTTTTTGGAATATGTAAAAGCAATTTTCTACGCTTTTGGAACAGACAATTATATTGTTTTGCAATTGCTGAATGTTGCATATTTGCTGGCTACTATTCTTATCACCGTCAAAATTTGCGAAAATTTTGAGGGGGGGGGTAAAAAGCAAACGTTATAATATCGGCGTTGTCATGATGCTTTTCTTCCCTTGTGTTTTTTTTACCACTTACATTTATGGCACGTTGCTGTCAATGGCGCTGTCTATGGCATCCATTTATTGCCTTATTCGTTTCTTAAACAGAAAAAATATGGTTATTAATGCCGTGGGTGTTGTGGTTTTTTGCACTATGGCATCGCTTGCCAAGAACAATGCAATTATTTTTGCAATTGCAGAGATCATAGTTATTTTCTTGTCATTTAAGAAGGAAGACTTATTTAAAGGAATTTTAATTAAAGTCGGGCTGATTCTTTCAATAATGCTGTTGCTGTTTCTTTCGTCGAAAGCAGTCGATGTCGGGCTTAAGCGATATACAGGACGAGATGAGGTTGGAACACCTAAAATTTCCTGGGTGGCTATGGGTCTCCAGAGCGGAGGCCCGGCAGAAGGATGGTATAATTTTTACAACAGAGATGTGTATTGGGACAATAATTGTGATACCAAGATTGCAAAGTCTTTGGCATTAGAATCTGTTAAAGAATCATTGTGCGATTATTTCCATCATCCTTTGAATGCCTGGAAATTTTTTTCAAGAAAGATTATTTCTTCCTGGGCAAATCCATCTTTCGAAACCTTGAATTTGTTGCAACAAAGTAACAGCAATAATCCCAACACCGAAATGAAACGGAATCTTCTAAAGTCATTTATCCTATGGCATAGTGCCGATAAATCGGTCGACAGAACACACGTGGGACTGAACATTTATCTGAAGATATATGAGCTTGCCATTTTATTCGGTGCAATTGTTATGCTGTTTATGAAAAGGCTTAACAGTTCCAATTGTGTTTTTATAATTGCGTTTATCGGAGGCTTTCTTTTTCATCTGTTTTGGGAGACCGGATCACAATACATGTTTACATATTTTGTTATTCTTATTCCTTACGGAGTGTATGGAATTAGCTTACTTAATGAGGGTAAAACGGCGAATAAAAAAGGATGAACAAAAGCAAAAATCCTGCTTGACTTATTAATACAGCTATGGTAATATCATTCTCGTGCCGTAAGAACGGCATGAGAAAATGTGCGTGTAGCTCAGCTGGATAGAGCGACTGGCTACGGACCAGTAGGTCGAGGGTTCGAATCCTTTCACGCACGTACTTAAAGGACTTGAGATTATCTCAAGTCCTTTTTGTTTTGCTCTGGAATTCGAACCTCGGGTTCGGGTCTACGTTTCACTTCAGTCGGCTCAGAGCAAAGGTCCCCCGGACCTTTTCGACGCGTCGGCACTTATAAGGAATCATGAACCTGTCTTTTAGGTTCATGATGAAATTGCTTTAGCTTTAAAAAGCAATTTTATGCGGAGCATTCCGCACATATTTTGGTACTTCACAAAATATGTGTAACAGCGGGTGTCCCTCAAGCCGCTTATGTGTCCGTTACGCCAAAGAACAGAGTGGGAACGTGTCCGGAAGACAAATATCGGTCGGAGGCTTAGGGGCTTATCCATACAGATGGCAATTTATTTATCGTTGCTTGGGCATGGCTATAATACGTATACAGGGTGGGGCTTTAAGTGTGAAGGAGATTTTTGATGGAGAACAATGCTTTACTCGATGATTTGCGTTCGATGCCGGAAGAAGCTAGGATTATGTACCTTGAGAATGCTGAGGAGGAGGATCTTCAAGGACTGCTTAAGTCCCTGTTAAAGGAAATCTGTGCCGACGAAAAGAAGACGGCCAAGATGGATGAAATAAGCAGCGACAAAGAAAAATGCGGAAATTATACCACTTCACAGTGGATACAGGTTCTTTTGAATATAGGATAATGTTTGTAAGACTATGGATAAAAAGAAAAACTCCAAAGCTAAATTTTTAAAGAAAAAAGAAATGATTTTCGTCTTCTGTGTTTTGCCTCTGTTGGCAGGTGTTACGGTCATTTTGGGCATGGCATGGATGGAATTCGGCAAAAGCGATAAAGCGGCCAAAAAAGTTGCCATAAACGAGGCTGCGGTTATTGTGGAAGAGCAGGCGGTTCCTCTTGCGGGCGGGCCCGTTACGAAGAGAAGTTCAGAAGCTTCCGAAGAGACTGAAGGCTTAGGCGGCAATCTGGTAATAGAAGAAGAAAAGATAACCGGTGAGCCTTTATTTTATAATTACACTTCAAAAAACGGAGTTCTTATTCAACTTATTTTTGTGAGAGCATCCGACGGGTCTTTATGCGTGGGTGTCAATTTAAGCAGAGAGTGTAAGGATGAGCCCGATGCTTTCTTTGAACCGGTTGACGGCAAATTACGATGTGTGGCCAACGGCCATACGGCTGAGTACGAAGAAATAGGCATTTTGTCAAGCGCTCCCATGGGAATCAGCTATTCAACGGAGAATGGCAGAATTACCATAAAGGAGGCCGAACTTAAGAAATTTGAATATTATTTCAAAAACCGACAGATAACTTCGGAAGTTGAGGCTTCTGTTGAGTAGACCGCTGATTGTGAACTCAAAACTGTCACCATTCTTGGAATAAAGGTTGACATTTCCCTGAAAATCAATATAATAACTAAATTGTAATCTTAATAACAGACAGTTCGTTTGTACCGTCCTGTCTATAAACAAAACCAGGACTATTTTTTAGCATTACTGTGTGTTAATTTAGCTCTGCGTTTTCGCGGAGCTTTTTTGTTGGAGTAAATATGAAAGCATTGGTATTATTCAGCGGCGGTCTCGACAGCTCTGTATGCCTCGGCCTTGCAGTTAAAAAATACGGGGCAGAAGAGGTTCTTGCTTTGTCAATCTATTACGGACAGAAGCACAAAAAAGAAATGGAAGCTTCCGAAAAGGTGGCAGCCTTTTACGGAGTAAAAAGAATCACCCTCGATCTGGGAGAAATCTTTAAAGACAGCAAATGCACCCTTCTTGTGGGGGCCGCGGAAGAGATTCCTCACGAAGAATATGCGGAGCAGCTTAAGAAAACAGGCGGAAGCCCCGTGAACACTTATGTGCCCTACAGAAACGGATTGTTTCTTTCGTCTGCGGCATCGATTGCCCTCAGTCACGGTTGCTCGGAGATTTATTACGGAGCTCATGCGGATGATGCGGCGGGTAATGCTTATCCCGACACCAGTGTGGCCTTTAATAAGGCTATTTCCGATGCAATCTATATCGGAAGCGGCAATGAGCTTAAGATTGTGGCGCCTTTCATAGACAAGAGCAAGGCTCAGGTGGTGGCTATGGGAACGGAAATCGGAGTTCCTTTTGAACTTACCTGGAGCTGCTACGAAGGCCACGACAAAGCCTGCGGCGTATGCGGCACCTGCAGAGACAGGATAAACGCCTTTAAATTAAACGGATTGACAGATCCGATAGAGTATGAAGAGATAGGAGAATAACAGTGTCCAACGAATTAATATTTATTATTACAGTACTTATTTATTTGGGAAGCGTTCTTTTGCTTTATAAGTTCTTTGGCAAGAACGGCCTTTTTGCGTTTGCAATTTTCGGAACGCTTCTTGGAAACATTGCGGTATGCAAGTGCATTGATTTGTTTGGTCTTTCCACAACCGCCGGCAATGTCCTTTATGCATCAACATTTCTGGTAACGGATATTCTGTCCGAGAAATACGGCAAAAAAGAAGCACACAAAGCCGTAATGTACAGCTTCTCGGTTATGCTTCTGTGGCTCCTTGGCACACAGCTTATACTTTTGTTTACACCCAATGCCAACGACTACATCAACGAAAGCCTCAAGGTGGTATTCGGCCTTGTACCGAGGATTACAATCGCAAGCTTAGTCGGCTTTATCTGCAGTCAGAACATTGACGTGGTACTTTATCATTTCATCTGGAAAAAAACGGGCGACAACAAGTCAAAGCTTTGGCTCAGAAACAACGGAAGCACCTTAATCAGCCAGCTTATCGATACGGTGATTTTTGCCTTCCTTGCTTTCTTTGGCACCTATTCCACAAACGTATTTGTAAGCATTCTCGTGACAACATATTTATTCAAGGCAATCGTGGCCCTTGCGGACACACCTTTTATCTATATTGCGCGTAAGATTAAACCGAGGGAGGAATAAAGATGAGAGAAAAAGAAGGATTAACCAAGCTTGGAAGTCAGGGTACCAAATATGATTTTGATTATAACCCCGGACTCCTTGAAACTTTTGTTAACAAGCATCCCGACAACGATTATTTTGTAAAGTTTAACTGTCCGGAATTTACCAGTCTTTGCCCCATTACCGGCCAGCCCGACTTTGCCACCATTTACATTTCTTACGTTCCCGGCGAACGTATGGTGGAGAGCAAGTCGCTTAAGCTTTATCTTTTTTCCTACAGAAATCACGGAGATTTCCACGAGGACTGCGTAAATAAGATTATGAAGGACCTTATAGCACTTATGGACCCCAAATATATCGAGGTTACCGGTAAGTTTTTACCTCGCGGAGGAATTTCCATCGACCCTTACTGCAACTACGGCAAGCCCGGCACCAAATGGGAAGATGTGGCATGGGAGAGACTTTCTCACCACGATTTAAATCCCGAAAAAGTTGATAACAGATAGCATTGAGCCTCATGTGAAAGCATGGGGCTTTTACGTGCGCGAAAGTTGATTCTTTATCCTCCCCGCGGTAAAATAAAACGGTAAGAAATAATGAAAAATGCTTCGGAGCGCCATGGAAAATCGTAAAAAGGGGAGATTACTGTTTTTCAGTATTTCGCTTCTGATTCTTCTTGCAATCATATATATCTATGCAGGCGGGAAAGTTAAGGATCGGGGAGACAAACCCACGGCCGCAACTTTCGTAGTCGAGTGCGCCCGTAAGACGGGGGCTTTCTTTTCACGTACCTGGGACAAAGGTCGCAGGCAGGTCGAAACCGCTTATTTCAATTATCAGGCAAAAAAAACAATGGAAGAGCTTCCGGTTCGTATTGTCGAGAATCTTTCAAAATCTGTTCGAATTCAGAATTTAAATGTTCGTTTTACCCTAAGAAACATAATAAGAGGAGAGTACGAGGAACCTGTGGACATTGAAGTGCCTGTGGGAATTTCGGTGCCCTCCGTTGTGGAAGGAATTGAGTTCAGGGAGACCTCCGATTATGTGTTTGCGGTTTCTGAGGCGGGGCTTTACGCGAGTCCTTCTTTTGAGGGAACGCCCGTTAAAACCACAGGCCTTTGGGAAGAGTTCCTGCGGGTAGGTATCTCGGAAGACTGCTGTTACCAGCTTGTGACCATGAACGGAGAGCTTTTGTACGGTAACGGTACCAACTTTTTAAGAAACAGGGAAGATATGCCCTTAACCGAAGAGATAGACATGGAAGAGGAGCGGGTGAAGCTTGACGTTCATTACATCGGGCAGAATCCGAGCCTTCCAAACGGCTGCGAAATAACAAGCCTTGCCACGGTGCTAAAATATCTCGGCTTTAACATTTCCAAAGAAGACCTGGCCAGAGACTATCTTAAAAAAGGTGAGATAGGAGCCGCCAACTTTTATAAAGAGTTTGTGGGAGACCCCTTTAAGACCAATTCTTTCGGCTGCTATGCCCCGGTAATAGTTGATGCCGCAGATTCATACCTTGAGGCTGCGGGAAGTCCCTTAAGGGCCACCGATTTAACGGGAGCGGCGTTTAAAGATCTTCTTTTGCGTGTAAGAGAGGGAGACCCTGTAATAGTATGGGGCGCCGCCAATATAGCCACAGAGCCCGTATTCTCCCTTGAATGGATAGTGGACGGAGAATATCTGGTCTGGAAGACAAACCTTCACTGTATGGTGCTTATAGGCTACGACACCCGCAAAAATGTGGTAATAGTATCGGACCCCTTACGAGGCATCAAAGAATATGACATGGATGCCTTTATCAAGAGATACAAACAATTCTATTCCCAGGCAGTGGTGATTGACTGATAACCGGTGTTATTTGGCTTTAAAAAGGGTTATGATTGTTTTTTATGTAAACAAGGGTTATAATTATCTATAGTGTAAAATTATTGGATTATATTTGTTTTCCTATCGGAGGAATTTATGGTCTGGAATGTTCATTTTCAGTTTGCGGCATTGACTATAGCAATAGTTGTGGCTGTCATGTGCTTTGGCCAGAAGAGACTTAACTTTGCGGCGGAGCGTGCTTTTACCAAACTGCTTTTTGGCGTAGTGGTCAGCATTATTCTGGACATAACCTCCATCTTTGCCATCAATTACAGAGATGTGATAGGAATGACCGCTACTCAGATAGTATGTAAATTCTATCTTCTTTCCATTACCACGGTGGCTTGTCTTGCCGCCTGGTTTTCCGTGGCCGAGATTCGTTACACTTTCAAACAGTTCTGGATTAATGCCACGGCAGTTCCCCTTGCTGTTGAGCTGATTGTTCTTTTGCTTGCGCCCGTTAAGATATTTGCCGAGGGCAATGCAATCTATACCTACGGAATTCCCGTGCTGGTTACCTATGCTTTTTGCACTTTGTATATAATTTCCACTTTTATAATGATTCTTCTTTTGAGAGAGAAGATTAACACAAAGAGACGTTATGCCATCTATTTCTGGATGATAGCATGGCTCGTTGCGGCACTTATCCAGTTTATCAACAATGAACTTTTGGTGGTAAGTCTTGCCATGGCCATCGGATGCATGTACATGTACTGCAAGCTTGAGAATCCCGAGTATCATCTGGACTTTGCCACCAACGTATTTAATCGCAAGGGCTTTGAAATGATAATGTCCGAGCATATTAAGTACAAAGAAAAAAAGGCTCTTATTTCCCTGCTTGTAAGGGATATGAATATGGTCAACGAAGTATTCGGCACTCATGCCGTTGAAACCGTTATTCTGGCCATTTCCAAGTTTGCCGACAACATTCCCGATTCCACACTTTTCAGACTTGAAGACAATCTTTTCTGCATCGCCCTAGATAAGCCCGGTGATTCGGAAAAAGCACTGGAATACATTATCAAGCGTTTTGAACTTCCCTGGAATATAGAGAATGCCTCCATGGAAATAGGTGTTTCTTTGTCCTACATCGAGGATACACTTAAATTCAAGACGGTGGATGACCTTGAGGAAGTTGTTCATTATTTTGCGGGCGAGAGTATGAAACGTCCCAACGGAGACATTCTTACGGTCAATGAAGAGGAACTTTCGGTCAGACAAAGAAGCATGGACATCCGCCATGCAATTGAATGGGCCCTTCGCAACGATTCCATAGAAGTGTACTATCAGCCTATCTACAATATCAAAGAAGGTCGCTTCAGTTCCATGGAAGCGCTGGTTCGCTTAAGAGACGATAAGGGTACCGTGGTGATGCCCTCCGAATTTATTGAGTATGCGGAGAAAAACGGCATGATTCTTAAGCTCGGTGAGGCCGTATTCAGAAAGGTCTGTGAGTTTATCCAAAGAATGCATGTGGACGAGTACGGTATAGAGTACATAGAGGTCAATCTGTCGGTGGTACAGTGCATGCAGACCGATATGGCCCGAATCCTTAAGAATATTATGGGCGAATATCAGATACCCCCTTACAGGATTAACTTTGAAATCACCGAGACTGCCACCGGTTCCGGTAAGGCAATTGACAAAAACATGCGGGAGCTTCTTGATTACGGCTGCAGTTTTTCTTTGGACGATTACGGCTCGGGTTACTCCAATTTAACTTACGTTGTTAATCTGCCGGTTAAGATTATTAAGATTGACAAGCTTATTACAGACAATTATTTCGTATCCGAAAAGGTACGCATAGCCACCGAATACACCATCGAGATGCTTCATAAACTGGGCATGGAAATCGTGGTGGAAGGTGTTGACTCGGAGGAGAAGTATCTGGCCTTTAAGAAGTTAAATGCAGAGTTTATACAGGGCTATTATTTCTCCAAGCCTCTTCCCAAGGACAGAGTGCTTAATTTTATTCAGGAATGGTTATAAAGGTTAAGAGGACAGAATGAATTTTCAATGTAAAAACTGCGGCGGCAATATGATATTTGCCCCTGCCAGACAAAAAATGTACTGCCCTTACTGCGAGGGCGAAGACACCGAAACCGTAGCGGGCAATGATTCACTTACCGTGTGCGCTTCCTGCGGTGCGGAGGTGGACCCGGGAGAGTATAAGAGTTCGGACAAATGTCCTTACTGCGGAAATTTCCTTGTTTTTAACAAAAGAGTGGAGGGTGAATACAAGCCGGACTCCATTATTCCCTTTAAACTTGACAAAGACATGGCTGTAGCCGCAATGGACAAGGAATTTAAAAAGCGTCTTTTTGCACCGATTTCTTTTTTGAGCGAGAAGAGTCTTGAAGGAATGAAGGGAGCTTATGTGCCTTTCTTTTTATACGACTATCTGGCGGAGTCGGAGTTTTCGGGAGAGGGCACCAAGGTTAAGCGATGGTCAAGCGGTAACTATGATTATACGGAGACCTCTTATTACTCGGTTGAAAGAGTCATGCATGCAAGCTTTGACAATATACCCGTGGATGCTTCTTTTGAAATGGACGATTACACCATGGATTTAATGGAGCCTTACGACTACTCGGATTTAATGAGTTTCGACCCCAAGTACCTGTCGGGTTTCTTTGGCGAAATTTACAACGATACGGCTGACAAATTCGCAGACCGTGCCAAAAAGAAAGCGGCAGACAGTGCGGAAATTCTTATGAAGAAATCCATCAGCGGCTATAATTCCA
Source organism: uncultured Lachnospiraceae bacterium (assembly GCA_946534145.1). Taxonomy (GTDB): domain Bacteria; phylum Bacillota; class Clostridia; order Lachnospirales; family Lachnospiraceae; genus UBA1258. The sequence continues at coordinate 3,111 of CAMNCH010000014.1, read as the reverse complement.
TGAAGACGCTGGTAGACAAGACCACCCTTACAGACCAAAAGATTGACTATGCGCTTTTCCCTGTATGGATATACAAATATCACTTCAGAGGCAAAGACTACAATTACTACGTAAACGGTCAGACCGGTAAAATCATCGGTAAGACCCCCGTTTCCGTACTTAAGGTAATAATATACTCAATATTCTCGGGACTTTTGTTCTACGGCGGAATAGAAGGCTTACTGGGCATAATTACGGGGGTGTTTAGATGAAGAAACATTACAATTCTAATTTATCCCAGTTTGTAGGAGTATTTTTAATACCCACCATTATTGTGGCACTTCTTTTGGCAGGATGGTTCATTACCGCCAAAAACGCCAAGGGCTATTACGACAGCCCCAATACCGAGCGCGTGTACGGCGACAAGCGTGTGTTTGACTACGCAGATCAGCTTACGGATGATGAAGAAGAGAAGCTTGAGGCTTATATTCACGAAGCCGAGAAGGAAACCACCTGTGATATCGTAATCGTTACTCTCAATGAATCCCTCAAGGATTACGCTCCCGAATATAAGGCAAAATACGACATGACCATTACTCCCGACAAATACGTTATGGTGTACGCCGACAAATTCTGGGAGGACAATAAATTCGGTTACGACAAGCCTCAGATTATGGACGGCAATCCCGATTCCGGCGACGGTGTACTGCTTGTTGACAATCTCTTCAGAGAGCCTGAGACCAATAAGATTTATACCTGGATGTGCACCACCGGTAAAGTTGAAAGAAAATATTCCGAATCCATGATAGATTACGCCCTCGACGTATTCTACGATTATGTGGAGACGGATTACTATAAGGCCTGCGTAAAGTTTGTGGATTGTTTCAGATTCGATATGGGAGGCATGAAGCTTACAGGCTCTAAGATTACAATCGGTGCGGCCGTTATTTTCACGCTCATATACCTGCTTACGCATCTGTCGTCCAAGGCAGGCAAAAAAACGGTTACGGAATCCTCTTACCTGATAGGCAATTCATTAAGCTTTGAAGTAAACAGAGATACGTTTTTACGTAAGAACGTTGTTAAACATTACAATCCCCCGTCAGAGTCCCGAAGCGGCGGAGGAGGCGGAGGTGGCGGCGGCCATCATTCATCCGGAGGAGGCGGAAGCCACGGCGGCGGAGGCCACTCAAGATAGAAGAGAGAAGAAGGGTATCGGTTTAGTCCGATACCCTTTATAATTCAGTCAATAAAAAACCCTTTCGCATGACGGTACGAAAGGGTTTAATGTTTATATTTATGATTGCGACTGATTAAGCCATCTTGTTGACAGTAGCGCTTAAGCGGGAAATCTTTCTCGCAACGGTGTTCTTATGATAAACACCCTTGGCACAAGCCTTATCCATAACAGAAGTAGCATTTACAAGTGCTTCTTTGGCAGCGGCCTGGTCATTAGCGTCAACAGCAGCATAAACCTTCTTGATCGCAGTCTTAACGCCGGACTTGATAGCTTTATTTCTTTCAGCTCTCACCTGGCTTACTAAGATACGCTTCTTTGCAGATTTGATGTTAGCCAAGACTATACACCTCCATTTTAATCCAAAAATACGGTTAATATACTCGGTACGCTACTCCGGACACGGACGATTTAACGTACACATACTAGAGTATAATAAATTAAACAACCCCCGGTGTCAATAGGGAAAATCAAAATTCTTGCGCTTTTTTCCATAAAATTATACGCGATATTTTAACATTTTTCTATCATTTTTTGATAGTCTGTTTTTTTGTATCGTGCTATCATAACCACTGTTGTGCTAAGCGCAACAAGAAAGGGAAAAGAGTATGAGAAAGAATTCATTCATGGCAAGAGTTGCGGTTTTGGCTCTTGCAACATTGGCAATCTCTTCTTTTGCAGCATGCAAGACAGATGAGGTTTCCGCAAACGGTAAGGCATCTACCGAAGCTTCCGTAGAAGTAGACGAAGCAAAAGAAGCACTTTACAACGAGGCAGTTAAATCCTTACAGATCGGTAATGCCGACAAGTCTCTTGAGGCTTTTGAAGCAGTAGCTGATTACAAGGACGCAGCTTCCTACATCGAGACCATTAACAAGTACAAAGAAGCAATCGCAGCCGAAGAAGCTTACGATTATGACAAGGCAGCAAGCCTTCTTTCAGAGTGCGGCAAGTTATTTGACAGCATGGGCAGAACAGCCGATTACGCAGCAGTCAAGGAAATGGCTGAGAAGTTCCTTGCAGGCGACCTTGAGGGCGCAGCAGCAGCCAAATCCAACATCAAGACCCTTCCCAAGAAAGCTCTTACCAATGCTTTAATGCACGCTGAGAGCGAAGCAATCGTTAAGCTTGCAGGCGAAGGTAACAATGAAACAGTAGCAGCACTTCTTGCAGAAGTATTATCCAAAAAGGTTTGGGTAAGCGAGAATTGGACCGAGGGTGATGCAGCTCTTGCACTTGAATCTAACCCCGCTGAGAAGGCTCTTACCTACGGCAATGTAACCGTATTCTTTGAGGATGTTAAGAATAACGTATACTACTATGGTGTTTCTGAAGAAGATTCCGTTAAGTACTTCGACGCTGACGGCGTTGTTATGGAATAACAATCGAATAATACAGGTATTGAAAGGCTCTTATGCACGTGGGTGCATAAGGGTCTTTTCTTTTGCTTAAAACCCGGTAAAACGCAGATTACAGAATCGATTACCCCGCATATTACAATGAATTCAGCATAAAACATTCATTTTATGAGGAGGGTAAAAATGAAAACTAACAAAAAGAATCACATGTTAAGAACCGTAACTGCTTTGGCACTTTTGCTTACAATGCTGGCATCCGGACTCGGAACCGTTAAGGCATATGCGTATACGGGAAAGACTGCGTATGAGACTCAGTGCCATTACGGAAGCATTTATGACAAAGTGGTTAAGAGCTTTCAAAGAGCGGAGGACAGACTGTACAATTCATATCTTGATTATGCCTATCAGATGGCAAACAACAAGCGTTATGAATTTATCGGGTCCACCATTCTTACCGTTGCCGAGAACACCGGATACTTAAGAAGAAACTTTGATGAGTCTGTTCAGTATTCCGAAGAAGAAGGCGGTTTTGCTGTA
>CAMNCH010000013.1 GCA_946534145.1 uncultured Lachnospiraceae bacterium | reverse complement strand
TTTTTGCGTAGCTTCCGCCGAGAGCCACCAGTTCATCGTGGGTGCCCTGCTCGGTGATTTTGCCCTCTTCTATCACAAGAATTTTGTCAGCATTTCTGATGGTGGAAAATTCACAAGAAGTCACATTCCGTATTCCTTTATGTATTCGGCAAAAAACGGAAGTGCAAGGGAAATGTAGGCCTGGCGCGCATTGACTATGCCCCTTTTTATGAGTCTGTCGCGGTAAACGGAATAGTTTTTCGGTTTGTCCATCCTGGCCATAATGTTCTCTCGTTTATTGTCCTCCGCATCCGTTAAGAGGCGCGCAAGCCCCCTGTCCTCTTCGGACAGTTCTTCCCAGATCTTTTCATAAGCATAAGCAAACAGTTCGGTTTTAAGGTCCGCACAGATGTTGTCAAAGCTTGTTTTTTTGCCGTTCTTAAAGTAAAGAATTCCCAGTTCCTGAAATGCGTATGCATAGCCTTTGGTGACTGCCGCCAGTTTTCTGGCTTCTTCCGGTTCTACTCCCAGCTGCTGCTTGTAAGCCTCCGCCATTCTGATGGTGTTTAAGGGCTCTGTCTTAACGGTTGTTGCACGTCTGAAAAAGGTAAGGTTCTTAACATTGGCCAGCTGTTCGATATTGTCATAAAGGCCTGTGCAGACCAGATATACTGCGTAGCCTTCCCTCAGCCACTTGCCGAATTCCGCCGCAAATACCACCATTTCTTTGGTCTTGGATACTTCATCAACACCTATGAGAAGCTTCTTTCCTTTTGCTGTCATGTTCTTCAAGGCTTCGTCAAGCTCTATTCCCACATCAAAGAAATCGTCGCCCTTTGAGGCCGACACTCCCACCGTGGCACCGGTTCCGAGCACATTGGCGGAAACGCTGGCACCTTTGTTCTTGGTTTTTTCTTTTAACAGACCCTTTTTGTTAAGGAGAGCCGCAAGCTGCATCAGCATATCTCTGTTGACGGTGAGACTGCAGACGGTCCAGCCTTCTTTTTCCCGCTCTTTGGTGTTGAACTCTTCCTCAATCTTGGCTAAGAGTACAGTCTTGCCCGAGCCCCTGACTCCCGTAATCTTGTAGACAGATTCCGAAGGGTCGTCGTAGCTGAAGTTCTCGATAATATCCACACTCTGACTGGTCTTAATATAGGTGTTGGGTATCTTACTGAAGGTGGTGGTAAAGGGTATCTGCATGAGGTTGCCTCCCTGTTTAAGATTTTTAAATGATAGGCGCTTGCGGGCTGTTTGAACAGTTAAGATTCTTTGTTGCCGTTTGGATTGGCCCGCATCGCTTGCGTTGCTTAGCCCTGATAGAATTTGATTTACGCTTTTTAGAATTCTTTATACTTTTTACTGTCTTTTATAGTTATTTATACTTTTATCTTGATTTTATACTTTTTTATACTTTTTTGTCAATACTTGCCGGCTCGAAGCACGGGCTTCTGTCTTGCCTGCTACCTTATACACGGCTCTTCGCTCCAAGGTATGCTATTTACGTCTCTGTGTTTTTTCTGCGCCTACCTTCTGTACCTTTTTTACCCGCAAGGTAGACTTATTTTTCACTCCTGTATTTACGGTTCCCACCTTATACCGATTCTTGCTTGCTAAGGTGTGCTTATTTTTCCTCGATGCCTTTTCAACATCCCACCTTACACCAACATTGCCCTCTGAAGGTAGGTACTCTTCCGTTTGGTAACTTGCATAATACCTACCCTATGGACATTATTCTCTCCGGGGTAGAAATTTTTTCATCCACGGGAAAAAGAAAACCCTACCCTATTGAGTTTTTTACTCATAAGGATGGGTTTTTGTAACATGTGAAAGCATCTCCGTCCCCACCCTATGAAGCAAAGTCAAGCATAAGGTAGGTAATTTGCAAGAATGTGTTCCGACCCTTAAAAGAATTCGTTTAATAGGATTGGAGCAGCATGAATTATGTAAACCAGTAGAGTCCGACCCTATGGCAATGCAACTCAATAAGATTGGAATCGCTTGAATTATGTAAACCGCAAGTTTCCGACCTTTTACACAAATCGTTCAATAGGATGGGAAATACCACCGATAATCACTGAAGCAGCGCTTTCAACTCCGCCCAGTCGTTTATGGCCAGCACATCGTCGTGTTCGGGCTGCGCAAAGTCCGAGGCTCCCCGATACCAGACCGGAAAAAGGCCGGCATTTCGCGCGCCTTCAACGTCGCAGGCATAATTGTCGCCAACATACCAGACGTCTTCGGGCTTTAAATCTGCCTTTTTAAGCGCCAGCTCAAATATACGGGGATGGGGCTTCCTGAAAAGAAAATCGCTGGTAGGAATAATAAACTCAAAGTGATTCCCCGGAAACAGCCTGTTAATGCGTTCCTTAACCACAGAACCCGCATATGTAATATTACTGAGCACCGCAACACGAATTCCTTCGCGCCAAAGGAACTCAAGAAACTCCTCCATGCCTTCCGTAGGCTTGCCGGGTGAAGCTTCGTCCCAGAAAATCCTGTCCACTTCCTCGGCAGAAATGTCAAGCTTAATCCCCAAAGATTCGTACAGATACCCCGTAAACATGTGATTGGGAATCTCCACCGTATTCTGCGCCCTCGCCGCCGGGTCAAAACGCTTAAGCTCATGATTAATCTTATCGGCCTCAGCCTGCACCTCCTCCGGCGTGAGATTTCGCTCATTCTCCACAGCATGCTTCAGTACTGCTGCCGTGCCCCTTACACCGTCAAAGCGTCGCTCCGCCACGAGAGTCTGCCCGTAATCAAAAAGAATCATCTTAGGTCGTTTCATCACGAATACCCCTTAACTACTCCAGATTATTCAAACCGTCATACAGCTCATTGAAGGACTTCATCCTGTCGCAGCGGCCGAAAGAAAGTTCCCTGTCCTCTCCAAACTCCAAAAGAAAGCATTTCGTCAGCTCCTCCACCGTCTGCTCAAGAGTGTTGAAAAACCTGCGATACGCCAGATCGTACCCCGGAGTCCCCTCTTCGAAATTGCTCACTATCATGTCCTCCGTAAGCTGATCCAACGGATACATCTTCAAATGCATCAGTTCATGCACTATCACTTCCTCAACATTCTCCTGCTTGGGATTAACCGCATTCAGCAAAAGAATAGCCTTCTTATCGTCGCAGTCTATCTTAAAATCCCCTGTTTTGGTCCACTCGGGATCCTCCACAAATTCAAGCTTAATGTCCCAGCCCGGCGTAATGCGAAGCTTTTTAATATATTTGTCAAATATCACTCTAGCTTTTTCTCTGTCCATATAACCTCCTCGCCATAATATTGGCTCTTTAAAAAATCCATGCTAACAAGCCATGAACCGCTCATAGCCCGCAGCAACTTCATCTATGTCATACTTCACTAAATTGTCAAAAGAATCCTCCGTCAAAAGGAACCTTACAAACTTCGTGCCAAGATAGTACCCGGTATCTCCGTATCCGTTAAACTTAACCCAGTCGCCGAAATACCTCTGATTGTCATCGGTCATGACATCCAAATCTTTGTCAAAGGACTTCTTAATCAAATTCAAGCTACCGTCGCACCACTCTTTCCAGCCGTCACGGTCCTGATGGAAATACTCACTGTTCCCAACAACCTCCTGCTCAAAAACCATGGCAATTCCTTCCGTAAACAGCTGCCAAAGAAAATGCTCCCTCATGCTCTCTGTCTCTCTGTGAAGCACTCCATATTGCGCCTGATAAACATGCCCGAGCTCATGCACAATAAGTCCTATCATGCTCTCCCTGTCATACCACCCAAGCTCAATAATCTTCTCAATACCAAGCAACACAACGGTTTTACCGCCTATCTCGGTAACCCATCCGGCACCGTTACAAAGTCCCAGATAAAGAATCAGCTCCACATCAACGGTCCCGCCAAACGCAGCAACAATCCTCTCATCCAGCCCATCAGTAATCTCGTGAAATTCCCTGACAGTCTGCTCCCTGCTCTCCGAATCCGAACAAACCTTATTAAGCACAGGCAAAAAATCCTTCTCCCAGGTAAATCCCGCCTCGATACACTCCTGCATATCCCCGAAGCACAATTCCCGCGCCCCCGGCACAGCTTTATCTATATACTCTTTCCATCTCTCCATCTCGAACACGCCGCCGGCAAAAGAATCCATCATCTCCGCCGTCGTATCCGTCACCTTAAGATGTCCCATACCCATATTTACCACCGTTTCATATTCTTCTCAAACTTGTCCGTGTACGACTTCTTTAACTCCTCGGAAGTAATTCCGTAGCAGAGCATTACGTCGTTGTAATACATTAAAACGTCGGCCATTTCCTCCACAAGAGCCTTCCTGAGTTCCGGGTCGGAGGATGCTTTGGTGCCGCCGTTTTTCTTGACAATGTCAACCACTTCCCCGATTTCGCCCACCATCCAAAGAAGTTTGCTTTTTCCGCACTCGGGTCCTATGGGCTCCCACTTGTCTTTATATTTTTCCTGCAAGGTCTTCTGCATTTCCTGCATTTCGTTTATGGTAAAATCCATTTTGGCTCTCTCCCGATTACATATTTTTGCGGTACCCGTCCGTGTACCACTTGGGTATACATGTCCTAAACTCGTCGAAGTCTTCAAAGGCCTGCCTTGCTCTTCTCACCATGCCGTCAATGTCCTTTTGCCCGAACTGCTCGGCCCATTTGATAGAAAATAAAGAAGCGTGGGCCACATACACCGCATTGACCACCCAGAAGTTCACCGGAATATTGTCCTCAAAGTACGCATCTATCTGCCCTATGCAGTAAGGCACGCTGACCTCCGTTCCGAAGCTCTCAAGTTTGTAGAATTCTTCGTAGGGGTCACCCACTTCCCACCTGTTAAAATCAATCACACCGATGGAGCCATCCGCCTTGTAAATAAGGTTGCCGGGATGAAAATCTCCGTGCTGGTATACAGCGGGAACGCTCCAGATCTTGTCTATGTTGTCTTTCACGTACTGAACGGCAACTTCATCGCCCGAAATTCTGAGGGACGACTCCTCGTATTTTGAGAGCTGCATGAGCTTTCTCTCTTTTTTGGTACCTTTGGGTCTGTCCTCTGCATCCACCGGAATTGAGTGAATCTTTTTGAGTATCTCACCCGCCTGTCTCCCGAGGCTGTATTGTTCTTTTTCCGGGAGCCTCGGCAGTACCGATTCAAGGTCTTCGCCATCAACCCACGAAAGAAGCATATACACGCTCTTGCCACCGTTGCAGGTACCGAACTCCCGCGGTTCCGACATAGGTATTCCCAAAGCCGCGTACTTGGTGATTATCTCGTATTCTTTCTTTTTGTCGTCGTACCTGTCTATGTCAGATACACGCAAAAGAAGCCGCTCCCCACGCCCGGTCTTTATCAAAAACTTTTTATCATATGACCAGCCCTTGGTGACAGGCTTCACGGACTCCCACTCGGAAGCGGAAGCTATGTCCGAATATAACGCCTTCTCAGCGTTGACAGCATCTTTTATAAGCCCCAGCACCCGAAGTTCACGCTTAATCATAACTCTGTTAAAAGCATCATCGGTCCGGTAAGCTGCGTTCACCGCCATAGCCTCATCGATAGTTACGATACGAAGTTCAAATCCCGCTTCATCCTCGTACTCATCAAGTTCCTGGCTTACGATTTTATCCTCCACGTCACACAGGTAGTAAAAGTTTTCCTGCTCAAACATGGTGCCTTCATCAACATTGCCCTTCTGTCTGCGAAGAACGCTTCCGAATTCCCTGATGCTGTCGGGAATTACCACCATTCCCACTTCTTCGCGCACCTCGCGAATCAGGGCTTCTTTTGGGTCCTCGTCCGCATGTATGCCGCCACCCGGAAATTTGAAGTATTTCTCCTTCTTACTGTAAACAAGGGCAATCTTGTCTTTTATGAGAATGATTGCCCTTGCGGATGGTCTTTTAAAAACCTTGTCGGTTACTTTGTAATCTTTTAAGTCTATTTCAAATAATCTTTCCAAGTGTTTCCAATGCTCCGGCGAATTAATTATGGTTCTAAAATTATACCATATTATTCCCGGCTTAACCTCTCATATTTTCTTTTTCCGAAAAAGAAAAGCATAATAACGAGGCAAAGATAAATAATGGGTAAAACCTGCCACGAAGTAAAGCATTTGCCAAAAATCGGCAGGGTCCTTTCGTCAAACATATTCCAGACCGAAGGGTAGTTTAAGGGAAGCCAGCCCCAGATCTGCCCTAAAACTCTGGCGCTTACGGGAAAAGAAACCATATTTGTAACTATCAGGAGTAACATGGAAGCCGAAAGCGTTGCCATGCCGTTTTTGATAAACTCGGACACAAACATGATAAAAACCGCCCAAAGTGCAGCCGAAATTAAGAGCATTCCGTAAAGCATAAGGCTTCCCTGCCCCACCGACAGCGGATACATGACAAAGTTTACGTCGAAATTAAGCGGCAGGTTGAATCCTTCCGTCCCGTAGAATCCCAGGCATACGGCAAAAGAAAGAATTCCGACCGCCAAAACCGTTCCGAGCGAAATCGTAATTCCCGCCAGCATCTTGGCCGCATAAACAGGCTTCCTGCCACGGGCGCTTGACAGAATAAGCTCCTCTGTCTTTGTGGCCTTTTCTCCCGGAAAGATGCCTGATAAAACTGTTGCAAGAAAGGCCATTGTCAATACGCTTACGGTCATAAACCCGTCTATCAGCCTTTCATAGGCATCATGATAATAATACTTGAAAGGCTTCTCAATTTTTTCGTATTGATTTTTCCAAAACTCTTTTTCCGAATCGGTAGTAAAGCTTTCGTTTAAATACTCCTCAAGCTTTTCAGCCTTTCTGCGGTAAAGCTCCTCTTCACCCAGCACCCGGGTTTTCATTTCTTCGTTACTGATACTCAGAGACTGCCTGATAAAAGTATAAACTTCATTGTATGCCAGAGCGTACTCCCTGTATTCCGGGGTTTCGGAATATCTTAATACATTCGGTACCTTGCTGTAGGCCGCCAGAGTCTCTTCTATAAGCTCCCTGTCGATTGTCCTCCCCGAAAGTGCACGTTTGCCGCTTTGCTCCTTCATGTAGTATGAAAAATAACTTTCCACCGCCGTACCGTTCTCATATCTGCTGCCGATGACACCCGAAAAAGGCGCAAGACAGGTAATAAGGGCCAGCAATATCGCAATTATTATAAACAGTTTTCTTGAGACAATTTTCTTTAGCTCATATCTAAATAATGTTCCGAAATTACTCATCTTCTTCCGCCTCCTCAAACTGTTTTAAATAAAAGTCCTCGAGGCTCGTCTGTTCATCGGTCCATTTTCCCTGATAAATAAAGCGTCCTTCACGCATTATCATTACCTCGTCGGAAATATGCTCGATGTCCGACACGATATGAGTGGAAAGAATGACTATGCAGTCATGACCCGTTTTCTCTATTAGGTTTCTGAAGCGCACACGTTCTTTGGGGTCAAGTCCCGCCGTGGGCTCGTCAAGTACCAGAAGCTTCGGCCGATTTAAAAGCGCCTGTGCTATTCCGAGTCTTTGCTTCATGCCTCCCGAAAATGTCTTTATTTTCTTTTTGGAGACTTCTTTAAGTCCCACCAGTTCTAACAGTTCTTCGGTTCTTGCAAGAGCTTCTTTTTTCGGTATTGCCTTAAGGGCCGCCATATACAAAAGAAAATCTCTTGCCTTAAACTCCGGGTAATACCCGAAATCCTGGGGAAGATACCCAAGCACTGCTCTGAAGCCCTCTTCCGATACATCCATTCCGTCAAAAGAAACCCTGCCGCTTGAAGGCTTAAGTATTCCGCATATCATTCGCATAAGTGTGGATTTGCCGGCTCCGTTGGCCCCAAGAAGGCCGTATACGCCCTTGTGAAGGGTTACGGAAATGTCGGAAACCGCCTTTGTATCTTTAAAATTTTTGGATAAACCTTCTATTACCAGCTCCATGTTATTTCCTCCGTACCTTTAATCCTGCAGATTCCCTCAAAAACAGTTAAAAAGAGTGAACCCGCCGCAACAATCATGAAGACCTTTATCATTCCCGGATTCATATACCGTTCAGGGCAGTTGCGGGCCAACAGCACCAGAATGCTTACAAAGAAAGCCTCCGCCGTCACGGAATAAATTGCTGCCTGACCCTTTATTCTTCTGACCGTAAGCAGCCCCAGGGCTGAAGTTAAAAAGAAAGGTGTGACCACAAACAGGCCCGAAAAAATAGCAGGGTAATCGCATAGGAACATCACTGCCGGAGCGCAAATTGCAAGCACTATCAGGCCCATGCCTCCCAAAATCACCATCCGCGCCATCAGCACACTTCTTAAAGAAAATCTGGTGACCGCCTCAAGTTCGGCCATTTTGTACCGCTCCGACCTTGCGCTTTCGCTTACCAGAAGAAGGGCGAGTATGGGCATAAGGCTTGACACAAACCAAAGGGCAGAATCATTGACAGTAACGGGGGACAGGGCAGCGCAGATTAAAATTGCCGCAAATCCAAACCACGTAAGTTTTCCTATGTAGCCTGCCTGCGAAAGAATAAACTTTGTAAGAGACAGTTGTTTTTCTTCAAAGCGGCTTAGAAACTCTTCTTTTTTCTGTGGCTTGGGCGCCTCAAAGGCCGCTTTTATTTCTTTTTCAAGCTTACTCATAAGTTCCCTCCTTCATCAGTTCTGCCTTCAGGTGTTCTTTGGCCGCAAGTATCTTTCTTCTTACGGCAAACCTCGAAATCTTAAGAATGCCCGCGATTACGCCTATTTGCAGGTCATTGGCATATCTTAGGAGCAAAAGCTCCTGTTCTTCGGCCTTGAGCCTTGAAAGGGCTCTTCTCACCGAAAGATTCTCTATAACACCGTCTTCATGCGAGGGGCTTTGTATGTCGTCTTCTATGGCTACGGGCTTTGTTTTTCTGAACTCATCGATACACAAATTGCCGGCTATGGTGTAAAGAATTTTAAGTGCCTCGCGCTCTGATGAAAACTCATAATGTTCACAGTACTTAAGAAAAGTTTCCTGCGTTATGTCTTCAGCAAGATGCGAGTTTTTGAGCTTAAAGTAACAAAACCTGTATATCTTGTCATATTGTAGGCTTAAATCAAGTGAAGTCATTACATCCTCCCTCACTTATTATAACGTTTGATTGGTGGGAAATGTGCGCTGTTATGAGAAATAATTTGTAAAAAAAGAAGCCCCGGTAAGGACTTCTTTTAATATCAGCGCTATTTAAGTATCTTTTTAATCTTATCTTCATCCACCCCCGGAAGAATTGTCTTAAAGTGCTTAAGAATTGCTTCGTAGGATTCCTGCGGAGTCTTACTGTATACGGTGTCGGTAAAGGTCTTGCCAAAGAACTTCTCGGGAGTCGAGTAATCCGCCACGCCCCAGCCGTATTCTTTGCCGAATTTGTCGGTCATGTATCTGAAGTCGGTTATAATAACGTAGCATTGCTTCTGGAGCCTCGTAATCATGGTATCAAAGCCCTTGTGACCGCCTTTGCCGTAGTTTCCAAGTTTCTTAAGCTGCTTGGACATAACAGGCGCGTTTGCGTCCAAAAGTTCAAAGAGTTCCTTGTCGTAGTAGGAAGCCAGACCGTCGTCGTAGCGGGCGTCAAAATCGTAGCCGTCCCTGCGGAAATTGGCAAAGTCCGGGAACCATTCGGCACTTACATACATGGCCTTACCCTTTAAGAACTTTCCATAGGCGCACTTCATCTCCCTTATAACCGGGCCTTTCCATTCCCAGGCGGGCCAGAAACCGTCGTCACCGTCATAGTACCAGCATCCCGGCGCAATATGCTCCTCAATGGAGAATCCCTGTATCTCATTGATAAAAAAAGGAACAAATCCCAGCTCGTCAATTACCTTCATAAGGTCCTGTATGGAACCGATTTTAAAATTGTCGGAAAAAGTCATTTTTGTCCCCTCTTCAGTCTTCCGTTTCGTACCACTCTTCCGTAACATCGTCGTAACGGTACATAATGAATACTCCCATAATGGCGAGAATCCAAGGATTCTCGCCATTTTCAAGCATTTCTATTTCATGGTCACAAGTTCGTACTCTCTTGTACCCACACCGATTTTCTCGGCATGTTCCAAAGTCTCTGCCCAGGAGACATTGGGGTTACTGTTATGCCATACGTCTCCGTGGTCATGGAAGTGTTCTTTGGCCATGTTATCCCCCAGCTGACTGTTGCGAATGGGCTCCGCTTTCTGGCACAGGTCTACGCAGGCCTGATCCAAGGCTACGGGGTCAAAAGAAGCCAGCATTCCGATATCGGGCAGGATAGGTGCGTCGTTCTCGCCATGGCAGTCGCAGTTGGGAGAAACATCGGTAATAAGGCTTATGTGGAAGGTGGGTCTGCCACTTACAACCGCCGCGGTGTACTCAGCCATCTTTCTGCCTAACATCTGGGGCGCATCCCAGTTGTCGTTCTCTATTGCGTCAAAAGCACAGGCACCGATGCATCTGCCGCAGCCTTTGCAAAGGTCGGGGTTAATCCATGCTTTGTTGTTCTCATATACTATTGCGTCGGAGCCGCATTCTTTGGCACATCTGCGACAGCCTTTACACAAGTCGGTAATTACGTGAGGGTGGCCGCTGTTGTGCTGCTGCATCTTGCCCGCACGGCTTCCGCAACCCATACCGATATTCTTGATGGCGCCGCCGAAACCTGCCTGCTCGTGGCCCTTAAAGTGGTTAAGGGATATTACTATGTCGGCATCCATAACCGCACGGCCGATGTATGCTTCCTTGCAATATTCACCGTTTGGTACGGGAACCGCAATATCATCCGTTCCTCTCAAACCATCCGCAATAATAATCTGACAGCCTGTTGTTACTGTATTAAAACCGTTAATATTGGCACAATCAAGATGCTCAAGGGCGTGCTTGCGGCTTCCGGGATAAAGAGTATTGCAGTCCGTAAGGAAAGGAAGTCCTCCCAGTTCCTTGACCACATCCGCCACAGCCTTGGCGTAATTGGGTCTTAAATAAGCCAGATTACCCAGTTCTCCGAAGTGCATCTTAATCGCCACAAACTTACCGTTCATGTCTATCGAACCGATTCTCGCAAGCTTAATAAGCTTTTGAAGTTTGGCCGTAAGGCTTACTCCCAGCACGGTTCTAAAGTCTGTAAAATATACTTTTGATTTATCCATTCAATACCTCCGCTAACAATCTGAGATTATTGTAGCACAGTTCCGATTGAACATAAATCGGTTATTAACGGCTTATCTCTCCTGCTTACCCGCACGAGTCCAGGCATATTGGGTCTTATCGATGCCCGGTTCGCCCTTACGAAGCCTTTCAAGCTCTTTTTCGCAGAACTCCGCCGCCTCCGCTATAAATTCATCCGTCATTTCTTTGGTGAAAAAGAAAATCGGTTCCTCCTCCACCGGCTGAAAGAACCTTTTCATATCCTCTGTCATGCCTTGTGTGTCAAAAGAACAGATTTTGTTTAATTCTTCACTGTCAAAGTTTTCCGGTATAGTGAGGTCATTCTTAAGGCTGTATTTGTCGATTACGTACCGATTGACTATCCTGTAATCATTGTGCAGCCTCTCAACATTGCCCGGAATCGAGGGATTCCACCCGTGCCTGTCATAAACATAATGCCTGTACAAAATGTCCTGAACCAGATGCAGATAATATCCAAGATACAAATCATCCGTCAGCATCCGCTCCCCGAAAAGCCCGCGAAATCTGTCAAAATCGTAGGTGCTTTTTTTGCCGTCCATGACCTTAACCTTAAGATGGGAATCACCCTTAATATTACCGGCCGTGGAAAAGTCCGGTATTACCTCCCCCAGCATGAGCCGGTTCATGTCAGAAAAAGAGACTTTTTCCGCCAGTTTTTTTGCTATCGCCATGTGCACTATGCCTGATGCCATAATGTTTACCCCTTGTAGTAATGCGTTTCAGTTCAAGTATTCTTAGCGTAATTTAAAACTTACCGATCCATTCCCAGCCATTGGATAAACGCAGTCTTATCGCCGCTGTTATATCCGGCGTTTTCATAAAAGCGAAGAGTTTCCGGCCTCTTTGAGCCGGTCAAAAGCATCATCTTATAGCAATTTTCTTTCTCAGCAATCTTTCTGGCATATTCCAGGCACTCTCCGGCATAGCCTTTCTTTCTGTAATCTCTATGAGTTACCACATTTTCAATAAAGGCATATGGCCTGACATTTCTCGTAAGATTAGGAATAATCACGCATACGCAGGATGACACAATGAGACCGTCAACTTCATTAACAATAAGATGATGATTCGGGTCTTTAATAATCTGCTCCCACGTATTTCTGAGATGCTCGTCTTTTTCGGGCATGCTGTCCTCATGCAGGTGCAAATATAATTCAAGTATAGCGTTGAGATCACTTTGTTGTGCTTCTCTGACCATTTTTTCTCCTATCTTATCTTATAGCAGTATAGCCGCTTGTAAACTTGTAAATCAGGACTCACCATTCCCACCACTATTATCTGAAGCATCTGATGTCAGTAAGCCTGTCACTATATTCTGTAATTGTACAGCATTCTTGCTAGTAATCACAGATTTCCCGGTACGTTTTTCTACCGCCGCTCTGGCTTCTCCTGCCGCTGCCCCACCTTCAGCTGCAACAGTACGGTTTCCTGCGAATGTATCCGGCTTCTTTTGCTTTGATATCTCGGTTGTGGTAGCCTCAGCCAACATATTAAGTACCAGTTCCAACGTTGACATATTATCGCGCAGGTTTTCCTTTTTCAGCCCCTTAAAATTTTTGTACTCTCGCGTCGTCATGCCGGACCAGGCCTTTGATATTTCATCTGTAAGAATAGCGAACTCTGCTCCCTTCTTTACTCCACGGGTTTCCCATTCATCCGTAAGTTCCTTGCGCACTTGAATGGCTTGCAGACGCTGATTAATCCATTCCCTGGAATATCCTTTTTTAGCGTATGTTTCCAAAGCCCGTTCAATGGTCAGTTCCGGATCCATTACTTCTTCCATACGCTCCCTGCCTACCTGCGCAAGCCATAATTTAAAAGGCTCAGCTTTCTTGGACGGAATTGACTGAATAATGCGGAGCAGTTGCTCGGTACTGGCGACGTCGGTTAAACGCATTTTTCCATCTTGTGCCTTCATTTTCAACTGGTGACAATTTGTCACCAGTTGACTTCCTTCCTCTTTAAGCCTTTGCTTAAGTTTATTCCAGTACTTTCTCGCTTTTTCGTAATCAACTTGCTCCGTGAGTGCCCCTACCACATCCACAATCGAGAAGTACCACTCTTCTTCGTCTTCAACCCATGCACTTCTTATAGGCTGATCTTCAAATAACTGTACCTTATCATTTCCCATGTTGCTTTTCTCCCTGTGTTAAAGGTTACTTATTTCCTGATAACTTCTCATATTTCAACTGGTAAGATATAAGCCTTGGTATATACTCAGGAGGTGTTCTTCTTCCGGCCTCCCAGTCCTCCAATGTTCTTACCGGAATCCCGGTATGCTCCGAGAACTCTTTACGTGACATATTTACGCTTTCGCGTAATTCTTTAATAATCTTTGCAGCATCCATATTTGCCGTCCTCCTCGCATTGCGTGATAATTATATCATATATTGCCTTCCCACGCAATGCGAATTTCATAATATTATCGAACCAGCACTACATCAACACGGCACATCGCCACACAAAAAGCAGGTAACCCGCCGGATTACCTGCTGCCATTTAACAATATAAGTATTATGTGGCTTCGAACAAAATACATTATCCTATTCATGAATTATTCCCTGATTACAATTTTAAAACCGCAATAATCTCTTCCCCATCCATATCACCGGTCTCAACAAATCCGTAGGATGCATATAATTTCCTCGCAACCTGATTCTCCAGTTCATAGGATAGCCAACAGTATTCGGCCTGACCGCAGGGAAAAGTTTTGATAAAATCCAATGCAAGTTTAACAGCCTGCCTGCCAAATCCCCTATGCTGATAATTCTTATCTATCATTAAGCGCCACAGATTATAATTGCCTGTAGCAACCTTCGGTGCATCATCCCAATAATCATCTTTATCAAACCCAATCATGAGAAATCCTACCGGTACATCGTCGTCATAGATACCAAAAGGATATGCGTACCCATGCGCCGTAATCGCAGTATAGGCCTCTATAATACTGATTTCATTGGCGGCGACAAATTCTTTTTGGCAATCGTCTACCGATAGTTCCAGCAGTTTCCATATATTTTTTCCGTTTACGGCTTCAAGTCTTAACATTTTATCTCCTCAAAAGAAACTCTTATGCAGTTTCCAAAAATCTATTGTCTCCTGCAAATCTGCCTCATCGACAAAGAGATTCATCTTCTTGCCAATCGCAATGGCCATGTCTACATACATGTTTGCTCTTGCAGTAATAATATGTTCTCCGACAACCATTGCCTCCTTAACGGAATGGGTTGATTCTATCCCTTTAAGAATGCCTGAATTATCCAGTTCATCAACACCGTTACATATTCCTGCAATCAAGCGTTTATTGTCTGCTACCGCTCGAATAAAAGAATATACTTCTTCATTGGCAATCAGGGAAATATCTCCGCCCGGAATCAAAAGAAGTTCTACCTCCTTCGGATCGATTTCTTTTAACGCACAGGTTGCATTCAAGGAAAACTTTTCCTGAGCAGTAACCGGCCTTCCGTCTAACGTAGCAAAAACTATTTCGTGTCCTGTACACTGCAGAAAATAATTGGTAATCACGATTTCGTAAATGCAACAAGTCTCATATAGTAAAACTACTGTTTTCATAGCCATAATACTATTCCTCCCATTTCCCAACATGTATGATGCTCCGCTACCGCGCCTGCTATTTTGGGGCTTAATGAGCAATCGGCACAAACAAATCCATCGGATTCATCCTTTCTTTGCCGGAGAGAATCGCAGTCATTTCCCGCAGGCATAATTCTTTAGCTTTATCAATATAATCGGTTACAATATCCCAGGTAAGTGCTTCCAGCTCATCTGAATTGCATTCCGGCGCTAGCATTTGCTTCTCAAAATTCCCAACCATATTAAGCAGGCTCGCAATTTCAATAGCTTTATCAGGTGTTTCAACCACTCTAATAGGCTCATTTGGAACATTGTAATGCCTCAGCAAAAGATGATTAAGCCTCCAATAATCTCTGTACCATGCCTGAATTTTTTCTGCCTTAATATCCTTCGGCAGGTGCCTGATATGCTTATCACAAACATCGTGGAACCACAGCGCATCCATAATGAGATGGCAGCAATAGCCTTTAAAGTAATCTTCGCTCATTTTATCCGAGTGCTCATTTACAAAAGAACTCCAATTGAATCCCTTTAAAGCAATATCCTCTCGAGCATCCATGTAATGAAGTTTGCAGTAACTTCCATCTTCTTTATTCCCCGTATCAGGTGCCAAAACCGCTCCTATAAGAAACATGTTTAAGTCCTTAACACCAATTTTGTCAGCTATCAGCTGTGATACTATATAATGTATCATCGATGAAGCCATTTTCACCTGTTTCCTTTCTCTAAACCATGAACTGCTTTCAATTCTTGCATCTTTGCCGCTAAATATCAAGCACATACATTATAGCATTGCTTTCTTGCATTCGGTGCGCTTGCCCTTAAGCATTTCTGTTCTTACCAACCGGATGTTTTTTCCCTTGTTCCCACCTTATAGTAGTATCAATCCATGGAGGTGGGAGGTTTTTTACTGTCAAATTTTCTGTGACCTACCTCGTTACGATATTCGCCGACTGGGGTAGGCTCGTTTTGCACTATCACATTTTTAATTTCCCACCTTTTGACATTTTTGACTTGCTGAGGTGGAAGCTTTTCTTCTTTGCTGTTCTTTTCATTCCTACCCTATGGTCAGAATTCTTTTCAAGGTGGGCATTTGTCACTGGGACTATTCTAAAAAAACCTACCCTATTGAGTGTTTTCCTCGTAAGGTAGGCAATCTTGAGCATTATTAGTATTCACCTCGCCTACCCTATGGAGTAAAAAGAAAGCGAGGTGGGTATTTTGTAGCTGATTCTCCCCCACCTTATATGGATTCTTTTAAATAGGGTTGGAAGTTATCGAATTATGTAAACCGCGCCATCCCGACCTTATTGCAAAACTCTTCAATAGGATTGGAATGTCACGATTTATGTTAATTGCCAAGGCGTTTTTGTCAGATGGCTTCGAATATGCCCCGGGTCCCTAACTCAACCTGTGCCCTAAACATTTTTGTGAGGGTTCCTGTTACAATTTGACTTCATTTGGTTTCAGCTGTCCATATCACACGGACTGTATCAGCTAACGTTATCAAATTGTTATCACGGGTGTGTTATCAAGCGGATTTTTACTTACCCTTTATTCTGACAATTTCTCCCATCATATATCCGGCACATTCTTTTGCTAAATTCATGTCATACGATATATCTGTGGCCCCGGCATACTCGCTCAAGGCAGTCTTTATCAGGTCGTGATACATACCGGGAATGCTCCTTAATGCCCATTCTCCGCCTTCTTTCTTGGAAAGAACAAGGCTGTCTTGCAAATAGGCAAGCACCCTTGCCAGATTCAATATCAGATACATGGGGTTATCTGCTATTTCATCCTCCGCTTCGGCAATATCATTCCAGATAGAGTCTATGTAGTCGGCTTTCGGAACCGTGCCAAAGACTTCGTCTATAGGTGTGCCATATAGACATTTTCCACGCTTCTTAATAATCGTAAAATGCGCAGCCAGGTCAGCATCCGTGCCATTCATCTTTCTTACATAATCCTCAGGATTGTCCCGATACCAGCCAATATGCATGGCTGAAAAATGCAGTTCAAAAGGTGTGGGATAAATAAAGGGATTGCAGTCCGCTTTTCTGACGATGCTCATCTCGATTCCTTTTGCGGGTCCCTCTTCGTTGAGAGCCACGACCATGTCCATAAATTTTCTTTTGACTTCATCGGACAAAGAATTGTCGACTACGACAATCAGGTCTATGTCGCTTTTCTCGGGATTGTAGCATCCCATTACGGCCGAACCGTGAAGATAGACGCCGGTTAAGTTGTCACCAAGGATTTCACGGGCCTGTTCCGTAAATTGCGTTGTCACCTTGTAAAGCTTGCTGTTATGAAGTTCAAGCACTTCTTTGCAGGGTTTAACAGGCTCTCCGGCTTTAATTCTTTCTTCAACCATGTCTCTTATCTTTGCGCACCATGCATCGGTCTTTGAGATATCCTCGCAGTATTCTTTTAATATGCTGTCACATTCCTGCAGAGCCGCATCATACTGTTCTTTGGTCAGTTCGCCGGAAGCGTATGCCGCATCAAGTTCGTCTCTGTCATCAATCTTGACATCTCCTTCGGGAGTGAATATGACATCAAGATACTTGTCGATGTACGTGGCGATACCAAACTCGTCATATTCAATGCCTTCGGTAATATCCACATAATAAATGGACGGCTGATACCTCTTGTCAGAAAGTACCGGATAATTATTCCGCTCATCGCCATGTGTCCCCTCAGGGAAATACATAACAGTAATAACTCTTGAAGTGTCATCCGGCACAAGTTCCAGCCAGCTCATTCCGGCTCCCGTAACCTGTACCCTTCCGGCCTTTGGTGTCTCCCAATAGTTTTCTTCGCCGTCGGTCATTTTAATAAGACAAGCCAGCCCGTGGAACAGCTCGTCATCTATTCTCATCTGGTAGTACGGATAATAAGTAAATCCCCATCCGTCACGATTTAATCGCTTGTGTTTCATAACCCTATAACCTTTCCTTTATCCCTGAATAGTTTCTATGGATTCATCCCATCTTTTTCATCGTGAACTGCTTTCAATTCTTGCATCTTTGCGGCTAAATATCAAGCATAAACATTATACTACCGCTTTCTTGCATTCGCTGCTCTTGCACTTAAGCATTTCTGTTCTTACCAGCCGGATGTTTTTTCCCTTGTTCCCACCTTATAGTTGTACCAATCCATGGAGGTGGGAGGTTTTTTACTGTCAAATTTTCTGTGACCTACCTCGTTACGATATTCGCCGCCTGGGGTATGCGCGTTTTTAACTGTCAAGTTTTCTTTCGCCCACCTTATGAAAATTTTGACTTGCTGAGGTGGGCTCGATTTACTCTGTCACATTTACTGTTTCCTACCTTTTGACTATTTTTGCCTACTAAGGTGGGCGCCTTTCTTCTTTGCCCTTCTCCGCATTCCTACCCTATTGACACAATTCTCTCCAAGGTAGGTATTTCTCGCCAGGACTTTTCTAAAAAAACCTACCCTATTTAGTGTTTGACTCAAAAGGTAGGCAATTTTAAGCATTATAGGGATTCAACGTTCCTACCCTATGGAGTATAAAGAAAACAAGGTGGGTATTTTGCTGCTTGTCTTTCCCCACCTTATATGGATTCTTTTCAATAGGGTTGGAAGTTATCGAATTATGTAAACCGCACTATCCCGACCTTATGTTAAAACAGCACAATAGGATTGGACTCTTCTGGATTATGTAAACCGCGGGAGATTTTTTATCGAGTGTCTTCGAATAAGCCCCTATGTGTCTCCGGACGATTTGAAATATATATGGCAGGGTAAGCTCGGCAGCCGCATGGCTCGTCGCTACACAAAAAAGGAACCCGCTGTTTAAGCGGATTCCCATAATTTTACGTCTATTCTAATTCGATGGTTCCCGGAGGCTTGCTCGTCAAATCGAACATTACGCGGTTGACGCCTTTGACTTCATTGATGATGCGGTTCATGCAGGTCTGGAGAACATCGAAGGGGATGTTGCTGCATTCTGCGGTCATGAAGTCGCTGGTGTTGACGGAACGAAGCACTACTGCATAGTCGTAGGTGCGGAAGTCACCCATAACACCTACGGAGCGCATGTTGGAGAGGGCTGCGAAGTACTGGCCGAAATGCCCCGCAATACCTGCTTTTTCAAGCTCGGTGCGGAAGATGTAGTCGGCATCCTGAACGATGCGCACTTTCTCGGCGGTAACTTCGCTCACGATACGAACGCCTAAGCCGGGGCCGGGGAAGGGCTGACGGTTAACAAGGTACTCGGGAAGGCCGAGTTCCAAACCTGCCTTACGAACCTCGTCCTTAAAAAGCATGCGAAGGGGCTCGATGATTTCTTTGAAATCAACGCAGTCGGGAAGACCGCCTACGTTGTGATGGGACTTGATGACAGCGGACTTGCCGAGGCCTGACTCGATTACGTCGGGGTAGATGGTTCCCTGCACCAGAAAGTCTACCGCGCCGATTTTCTTGGCTTCTTCTTCAAATACGCGAATAAATTCTTCGCCTATAATCTTACGCTTCTTCTCGGGTTCGGTTACGCCTGCCAGTTTCTCGTAGAAACGATCCTGAGCGTTGACACGTACAAAATTAAGCTCGTAGTCGCCGTTTGCGCCGAATACTGCTTCAACCTCGTCGCCTTCGTTCTTGCGAAGAAGGCCGTGGTCTACGAATACGCAGGTAAGATTCTTGCCCACTGCTTTGGACATAAGTACTGCCGCAACAGAGGAATCCACACCGCCGGAAAGAGCACACAGAACCTTGCCGTCGCCCACTGTGGCACGGATTTCGGAAATCTTTCTTTCAACAAAAGAATCCATGGTCCAGTCGCCTTTGCATCCGCAAACCCTGTAGACGAAGTTTGAAATCATCTCGCGTCCGCGGGCGGTATGCATAACCTCGGGATGGAACTGCGTAGCGTAGAGTTTACGGGACGCATCTTCCATGGAAGCCACGGGGCACACCTCGGAATGGGAGGTAATCACGAATCCCGAAGGCACGCGGGAAATGTAATCGGTGTGGCTCATCCACACATTGGTCTTCTCCACGATGCCTGAGAATAATTCACTCTTGGTATCAATAAATATCTCTGTATGGCCGTATTCGCTGACGGGTGCAGTCTTAACTTCGCCGCCGAGGGTGTAAGCCATAAGCTGTGAGCCATAGCAAATGCCGAGAATCGGAATGCCCAGTTCAAAAATAGCCTTGTCGTAGTGAGGAGAGGTCTCATCGTAAACACTGTTGGGACCACCCGTAAAAATAATGCCTTTTGGATTAAGCTTCTTAATCTCCTCAAGGGGCATGGTGTAGGGCTTAACTTCAGCGTAAACATTGCATTCGCGCACGCGTCTTGCAATAAGCTGGTTGTACTGCCCGCCAAAATCCAAAACAATAATCAGTTCCTGATTCATTAAATTACCTCTGCAAAATCAGACTTTAAGGGAAACTTCCAAGCCAAGAAGTTCTTTATTGGCCTCAAGGATGGGCTTGATAACTTCGCTTAAGTAAGTATCAACCTGCTCCACGGATCTGCCCACGTAGTCGATGGGGTTCATGAATCCGTTTAACTCCTCCAAAGAAAGATTGAAGGCATCACTCTCGGCAATAAGTTCAAGGAGGTTATTCTCCTTGCCTTCTTTTTTCACATGAGCACCGGCCTGCATGCTGAGCTTTCTGATTTCCTCGTGAAGCTCCTGACGGTTTCCGCCTGCCTTAACCGCATCCATCATGACATTCTCTGTAATCATGAAAGGAAGCTCGCTCATAATGTGCTTGTAAATTACTTTATCATTTACCACTAAACCATCCGCTACATTCACGCAGATATCAAGTACACCGTCGAGGGCAAGGAAGCCTTCGGCAACGGAAATACGTTTATTGGCGGAATCGTCCAGAGTCCTTTCAAACCACTGGGTTGCGGATGTGATGGCGGGATTAAGCGCATCGCAGATAATGTATCTGGACAAAGAAGCAATTCTTTCGGAGCGCATGGGATTGCGCTTGTAAGCCATGGCCGAAGAACCGATCTGATTCTTCTCAAAGGGCTCCTCCACTTCTTTTAAATGCTGCAAAAGTCTGATGTCGTTGGACATCTTGTGAGCTGAAGCCGCAATACCCGCAAGTACGTTAAGCACTCTTGTATCTACTTTTCTTGAATAAGTCTGGCCTGATACGGGGTAGCATGCGTCGAAGTCCATCTTGGCAGCAATCATGGGGTCAATTTTGTTAAGCTTCTCAGTGTCATTGTTGAATAACTCCTTGAAGGAAGCCTGAGTACCGGTGGTACCCTTACAGCCCAAAAGCTTCAAGGTAGAAAGAACATAATCAAGGTCCTCTAAATCCATGACAAATTCATTGAGCCACAAGGTCGCACGCTTGCCGACGGTAGTGGGCTGAGCTGGCTGGAAGTGGGTAAATGCAAGTGTGGGAAGGTCCTTGTATTCTTCAGCAAAAGAAGAAAGCTTGGCAATAACGTTCACAAGTTTCTTGCGCACAAGTCTTAATGCATCACGCATGATGATAATGTCGGTGTTGTCGCCTACGTAACAGCTGGTGGCGCCAAGGTGGATAATGCCTGCGGCCTTGGGGCACTGGCAACCGAATGCGTAAACATGGCTCATAACGTCATGACGAACCTGCTTCTCGCGTTCTTTGGCCACATCATAGTTGATGTCGTCAACGTGGGCCTTCATCTCATCAATCATCTCCTGAGTGATGACGGGCTTGCCGTCCTGGGAAAGGCCAAGCTCCATTTCGGTCTCCGCAAGGGCAATCCATAACTTTCTCCAGGTGGAGAATTTCTTGTCCTGACTGAAGATGTACTGCATTTCGGAGGAAGCGTATCTCTCCGAAAAAGGGCTGATATATCTGGAAGTATCGCTCATTATAACTGTCTCCTTACTTAAGTTCGGTACCTGTAAGCATCGAATAACCCTTAAGATAAATCTCTATGGTCTTGTCAACAACTTCCTGAGGAAGTGTCCAGTCGTGTTCGTGACTCTTAAGCCAGTCTCTTGCAAACTGCTTGTCAAAAGAAGCCTGACCGTGACCGGGCTCGTAAGTGTCCTTGGCCCAGAATCTGGAAGAGTCGGGAGTAAGCATTTCGTCGGCCACTACGATGTCACCGTTTTCGTCAAGACCGAACTCAAACTTGGTGTCGGCAATGATGATGCCTCTTTCGTAAGCATATTCGCTTGCTTTTTTATAAATCGCAATTGAGTAGTCGCGAATCTTGGCAGCGTACTCAAGTCCCTTGCCGGGGAAACGCTTCTCAAGATAATCTATGGACTGTTCAAAAGAAATGTTCTCGTCGTGATCTCCAATTTCAGCCTTGGTGGAAGGTGTGAAGATAATCTCGGGGAGCTTGTCGGATTCTTTTAATCCTTCGGGAAGCTTGATGCCGCAGACTGTTCCGTTTTCTTTGTAGCTGGCCCAGCCTGAGCCTGAGAGGTATCCTCTTACGATGCACTCAACGGGAATCATGTTAAGCTTCTTGCAAAGCATTACACGTCCCTCGAATTTGTCCTGCCTGAAAAACTCGGGGAAATCCTTGGCATCTACGGAAATCATGTGGTTCTTGCAAACGTCTGCGGTCATGTCGAACCAGAACTTGGACATCTGGGTAAGAACCTTTCCTTTTAAGTTAACAGTGTTGTGTAAGATTACGTCAAAGCAGCTGATTCTGTCGGTGGCATACAAAACAAGGTTGTCGCCGAGGTCATAAATCTCTCTTACTTTGCCGCTTGCGATGGGGCTGTACTCTTTCATTGCGCGTTCTCCTTTATAAGATACTGTAACTGTAACACGATAATCGCTTTTAAATCAATCTTATTTGGTTCTTAAAATAATGCTGTCACGCTCTGCTCCTACGGAAACATAGGTGATGGGGCACTCGATTTCTTTCTCGATGAATTCCACATACTTGCGTGCCTGCTCGGGAAGTTCGTCCCAGGTCTTGCACTTTGAGATATCGCACTTCCAGCCGTCGAAATAAACGATAACGGGCTTCGCATCCTTTAAAGCGGTGGGGAAGGGGAATCTGTCGGTCTTCTCGCCGTTTACGATGTAGTGGATACATACGGGAATCTTGTCCATGTAGCTTAATACGTCAAGTTTAGTAAGGGCAATCTGGGTAGCTGCCTGAACCTCTACGCCGTAGCGGGTGGCAACGATATCAAGAGCGCCCACTCTTCTGGGACGACCGGTCTTGGCACCGTACTCGCCGCCTGCTTCTCTCAATTCATCTGCGGGAGCGCCGAACATTTCGCATACGAAGGGGCCTTCGCCTACGCAGGTGGAATAAGCCTTAACCACGCCGATAACTTCATCAATCTTTGCACCGGGGAAGCCTGAACCGATGGGTGCGTAAGCTGCGGTGGTGTTGGAAGAAGTGGTGTAAGGGTGAATACCGTAATCAAGGTCGCGAAGGGAGCCGAGCTGCGCTTCGAACATGATACGCTTGCCTGCCTTCTGAGCTTCTTTTAAGTATAAACCTGTATCTGTAATGAAGGGCTTAAGCTTATTGGCATAAGATTCAAGCCACTCGTCAATCATTTCCTCGGTGTAGGGCTTGGCGCCGTAAATCTTGGTAAGAGTTAAGTTCTTCCACTCCATTAAGTCCTTTAAGTGTTCTTTTAACTCTTCGGGATAAAAAAGTTCGCCCGCAAGAACGGTCTTCTTCTGATATTTGTCGGAATAGAAAGGTGCGATACCCTGTTTGGTGGAACCAAACTTCTTGTCTGCAAGACGCTGCTCTTCAAGCTCGTCCATATCTCTGTGCCAGGGCAAAAGAAGGGATGCTCTGTCACTTATCTTAAGGTTGTCGGGGGTAATGGATACGCCCTTTTCGGTAACCTGTCCGATTTCTTTTAACAGATTCTCGGGGTCCATGGCTACGCCGTTACCGAGAATGTTTACAACACCGTCTCTTAAAATTCCGGAAGGAAGAAGGTGAAGGGCGAATTTACCCTTGTCGTTGATAACGGTATGGCCTGCATTGCCGCCGCCCTGAAAACGAATAACAATATCATACTGCTCGGTGAGAAGGTCAACCATACGGCCTTTGCCTTCGTCGCCCCAGTTAATTCCTACTACTGCACAATTAGACATAAAAAACTCCTCCGATACAATTCTTTAAACATAAGTGCCGAGGCACTCTTATCGACAACCATATTATATGTGCTTGCGTCATAGAAATAAAATACATATAATATACGTGTTACTATATGATTTTTGTATAATAAGGAGTCCTGAATGAATCTTCGCTCTCTTTCCTATTTTGTGGCCGTAGCCGAAGAACTTAACATTTCCCGCGCCGCCGAGAAGCTTAATATGAGCCAGCCGCCCTTAAGTACACAGATTAAAAATCTTGAGTATGACTTAAATACAACATTGTTTGTTCGTGGCAAGCGTCAACTTATGTTAACCGAGTCTGGTCAGCTTCTTTATCGCCGGGCAAAAGAAATCATAAATCTTGCGGACAAAGCCGAAGAAGAAATTCTGGCTCTTACCAAAGGCATGAGCGGTACCATCTCCTTAGGTCTCGTAGAAGGAATGGCACCCGACATCGCCGCCGAATGGTTCTCGGGCTTCATGAAAGACCACTCACGCGTACGCTTTCGTATCCTGGACGGTAACAGCGACGATCTCATAGAGAAGCTGCTCAGCGGTATCATTTCACTCGCAGTCATCACCGCGCCTTGTAACCAGTCGTTGCTTAACTCGTTCCCGGTGGGTCGTGAGAAAATGGCAGTGTTAGTGCGTAATGACCATCCTTTGGCGGCCAAAGAAGGTAGTTCTCTGGATATCGCTGACATAGCAGATGAACCGCTAATTGTCTCAAGCCGTAAGGCAGATATCGATACCGTATATAAGTGGTTTCGCTCCACCAAAAAAGAGCCAAATATCGTTTGTGAAATGGATTCATACCTTGATGCAGCCGCGCTTGCAAGTCGTGGTATAGGCATAAGTATTTTTCCTAAGACTGCATATATTCCCGGCAGTTCTCTTATCTCAAAAGATATCAGTGGCAAAGACAGAAGTGTCGAATACCTCTTCGTCTGGAGAAAAGGCCACCCTCTTCCGACCATTGAAGAAGCCTTCATAGATTATATAAAGGATATAGCAATGCAATAAAAGAGTGGGTTGATAATCAACCCACTCTTTTTGCGTTATCATAATTCATCTATATCAGGATACAGTTCTGCCAAGATCTTAGGAATATCACGCTTTTGATATATTACGTTCATAACATATACCTCTGAATATTCTTCATAAACATAAAAGAATACTGCAAAATTCTTGGCATTCATGCGTCGGACTCCGCGAGATTTCCAAGGCTCATTCTCCATAAGTTTGAACCGCCTCGGCGATTTACTCAGCATTGTAATTTGGGACTTAATATCTTCAATGTATCTGACTGCCGTTTCCGGAGCCTTCAGTTCAAATGTGATATAATCATCCAATTCATTTAAATCAGCCTCAGCATCAGGCGTGATGATTATTTCATATTCTCCCATTAACTATGCTTCCTCTCCAGTTTATCAAATACTTCTTTCATCGGCTTGCCTTGCCTTGCACGCGCTTGCTCGTAGCTGCGTGTAAGCTTAGCATCCAGTTCATCTGCGCTCATTTCTTCCAAAGACTTAGGCGTCTTCTGAAGCGTAATTGAAAAAGGCACTCCCTGTTGCGCAATAATCTGGTGATATAAAGTATTGATAACAACCGAAACCGGTATTCCGAGCTGATGTAATATATCTTCTGCCTGATTTTTAACGTTTTCGTCTATTCTGGCACTGACTGTGGCATTCTTGTTCATAGCAAATCCCTCCTATACAAATTCTACCATTGTGTACTGCATTTTGCAAGACACTTGCATTACAATTTGAATTGAGCGCCCGCTTGTCGTCACACAAAAAGGCACCCTCGCGGGTGCCTTAATCTTAGCCTTTTAAACCGTTTGACTGGCGAATCATGTCTTCTACGACAATATCGTAAATCTCGCCGATGGTGTTGCAGTACTCAAGTACTTTCCAGGGCTCGTTGGTGTGGAAATGAATCTTTATAAGGTCTTCATCTCCTGCAGCAATAAGGCTGTTGCCCTCAAAATGCTCGGTGATGTAGTCTGCGATTTCATCCTCGTCAAGGTCTTCATCTCTTCTGTCGATAAGAAGCTGAGTGTCGTAACGATACGCAAACTGATCGTCTTCGGCATCAATGCTGGTAAAATCTGCCATTGGTATTCCTCCTGTTTTATCAAAAACAAAGAGGGGCGCGAGGCCTCTCTTTGTCTTTTTATTCTACTTAAAAAGTTTTCTGCTGAGCCAGATGAGTACGCATGCACCCACAACGGAAATTAAAATACCGCCAATCCAGTTGGTAGCGCCTACTCCGATGATTCCGCCCAAAAGTCCGCCTACCACACCGCCTACAAGGCCGATGATAATGTTGCGAAGGAATGAACCCTTGCTGCCCATAATCTCGCCTGCAAGCCAGCCTGACAAAGCACCGGACAAAATAGTTACGATAAGTCTTAACATGGTGAATCCTCCCATAACATTTTATTTACACTGTCTAATTTACACTCTTTTAAACAGAGTGTCAATTATCCCAAAGCCACATCAAGAGCCATCATAACAGTGAATCCCACTGCAAAAAGAATAACACCTATATTGGAGTGTTCACCTTCAGACATTTCGGGAATAAGTTCCTCAACCACAACATACATCATGGCACCTGCCGCAAAGCTTAACAGGAAGGGCATTGCAGGCACTATAAAGCCTACAGCCAATACCGTCAGGGCTCCGAAAATCGGTTCAACCGCGCCTGACAAAACACCGTCTATAAAGGAAACGAACTTGCTCTTTCCTTCCGCATGAAGGGGCATTGAAATGATGGCGCCCTCGGGGAAGTTCTGAATCGCAATACCAAGGGACAAAGCAAGCGCGCCGCCCGCAGTAATCTCCGCGGAACCCGAAATCAGACCCGCAAACACTACGCCCACCGCCATTCCTTCGGGAATATTGTGAAGCGTAACCGCAAGCACCATCATTGTGGTACGGGCCAGCCTGCTCTTGGGACCCTCCGCCTTTTCGGCGTTCATATGTAAATGTGGAATAACCGTATCAAGCAAAAGAAGGAACAGCACACCTGCCCAAAAGCCTCCTGCGGCAGGGGCAAAGGCCCATTTGCCAAGATGCTCCGACTGGTCCATGGCGGGGATTAAAAGACTCCATATGGAAGCCGCCACCATTACGCCCGCAGCAAACCCGGTCAATGCCTTCTGAACCAGTCTTCCCAGTTCTTTTCGCATAAAGAACACGCACGCAGAACCTGCGGCAGTTCCGGCAAAAGGTATCAACAAACCGATTAATATATCTTTTCTAAGTAATGCCTCCATAGTCATCGTCCTTTCTTTTTTATTATCAACTCAATTGTAGCATGATATGCATGGTTAGCAATTGCTAACTTAACAGATAATATATGAACATATGCTCATGTATTTATGCAATATTAACAACAACCCTGCAAAAAAGAAAGGGCGCCGCACAAAGCGACGCCCGTAAATATCTTAAATTCTGTCCTTAACCTTGGAATTAATCTCCTCGTACAAAGAATCCATAAGCTTCTTAATCTCGGGGATGATGTCTTCCTTCTTAACGCTTAACTGAACGCTCTTGTCTCTGGTGGCAAGTTCTATCTCTCCGTTTGCAAGCGCCTTGGGTCCGATGGTAACCCGAACCGGAACTCCGAGAAGGTCTGCATCCGCAAACATTACACCTGCGCGAACGTCTCTGTCATCGAATAGAACTTCTATACCCATATCGGTTAGATCCTTATATAGTTTCTCCGCAGTGGTTCTGCAAGCCTCATCGTCCTGACGCATGCAGCAGATATGTACCTTCCAGGGAGCCACGGTAATGGGCCATACAGGGCCCTTGTCATCGTGATGGGCTTCCATGATACATGCGGCAAGACGACCCACACCGATTCCGTAGCAACCCATAATGGGTATCTGCTGGCTTCCGTCCTCGGCGGTGTAAGTCATGTTCATGCTCTTGGAGTATTTGGTACCCAGCTGGAAGATATTACCCGCCTCGATACCGCGGCTGATGCGAATGCTTTTTTTGCCGCAGCAAGGGCAGATGCCACCGTCGCGAATCTTGCTGACGTCAACGTATTCCACGTCTCCCACATCTCTCTTGATGTTGAGACCGGTGTAGTGATAATCGACTTCGTTGCCGCCACAGAAGAGATTCTCGATACCCTCAAGGGACTTGTCGTAAACAATCTTACACTTTGCTTCCTGACGGTAAGGTCCGCAGTATCCTGCCACGAGACCCGAATCTTCCGTAATCTCTGCGGGATGAATCGCTTCGTGAAGGTAATTGGTAAGTTTGGTTTCGTTAACTTCGTAGTCGCCGCGGATGAATACTATTACGTACTCATCTGTAGCGTTAACCTGGTATACAACCGCCTTGCAGGCCTCTTCCACCTTGCAGTTTAAGAAAGCGCTTACTTCTTCAATGGTCTTGCAGTTCGGTGTATAAACCTTCTTTAGTTCACCCATGGGTGAGCATCCGGAATTGTCAACGGTGGTGTCGGCAGCCTCCATATTGGCGCTGTAGCCGCACTCGTCGCAAAGAACAATGGAGTCCTCGCCCGCATCCGCAAGAAGCATGTACTCATGGGAAACGCTTCCGCCTATCATGCCTGAATCGGACTTAACCGCAATAACACCGGGAATGCCCGCACGCTCGAAAATTCTGTCATATGCGTTGGCCATTCTCGCATAATACTGCTCAAGGTCTTCCTGGGTAGTGTGGAAAGAATACGCATCTTTCATGGTGAACTCACGCACTCTTATAAGACCTGCACGGGGACGGGCTTCGTCACGGTATTTGGTCTGAATCTGATAAATGGAAAAGGGATAATTGGCATAGGTGCTGCCGTATTCTCTTGCAAGATGCACAGCCGCCTCTTCATGAGTCATGCCCAGCACCATGGGGGTGTCGTTACGGTCCTTAAAGCGTAAAAGTTCCTCTCCCACGCTCGTATAGCGGCCCGACTCTTCCCACAAAGAACCGGGAAGAACTACGGGAAACAGTACTTCCTGGCAGTCAACCGCATCCATTTCCTCTCTTAAAATCTTTTCGATGTTAGCAGTAACTCTCTTCATGGGATTGTAAAGAGAAAAAATACCGTTACTCACTCTCTTTACGTATCCGCCCCTCAAGCTGAAAGTGTGGCTGTCAATCACACAGTCGGCGGGCTTTTCTTTAAATCTTACTCCTACAAGTTTGCTAAGCTTCATACTTAACTCCTTTCAAAAAATAATGAGGTTAAGCATGCCCGGAAAATAAAAAGTCCCAAGCATACCTTTGTATACTTAGGACGAATAAAAATCCGCGTTACCACCTAAATTCAGGGTGAAAACCCTGCCCTCACTGCAAGCCGACACTCGCATGTCTATGATGACGGTGACCTCCGTCAGGAGTTTCCGATAATCGGTTTTCCCTCCTGCTGCTCCCGGACGGGTTCGAAATCCTTAAGCCGGAGCCTTGCACCAACCGGCTCCTCTCTGCAGGCATCGGAATAACTACTGCTTCCGTTCTTCGCATTTGTAAGTATTTTAACCCAAATCCTCAAAAAATCAAGAGGAAAAAGAAAAAGCGGCGATCTTAAAGACCGCCGCCGCAAAATCTTATGTAATTATCCTTCAGCCTTAGCCGCAAAATAGTCTTCGAATAGCTTATTGGCTGCTTCCATGGTTCTTTGGCTTATCTCGGGAAGTTCTTTGCCCCAGGTCTTGGTAGCCTGTTCATAGCCCTTCTCCATGGCTTCCTGCATGGACTTCATCTTGTCAACGTCATCCCCTGCAAGAGCCGATGCGAAATCGAAAAGTCTCTGGGAGGTCTGCTTAACGCCCCAGTATCCGTCCTCGGAGATATCCTCCTGAGCCTGAGCCTTGGTGGCCGAATCAACGGTGAACTTGCCGCTTGATAAAATATTCCAGATATCGTCGCCGGTAGCCTTGGAATATGCTCCCACCTGACCGGTTATTGTCTTTTGCACAAGGTCGAGTAACTGGGACTGACGCTTCTCCGCATCCGCCTTAAGCTGAGTTACCAAAGCGTCTCTGTCTTCTTTGCTCATCTTATTGATGCTGTATGCACCTTTGCCCTGTTCCTGTCCTTTTTCGTATACCGCTCCCACATCTTCCTTGACGGTCTCTACGGTCTTGTCAGCCTTAACTTCGCTTGTTTTGGAAGCTGCTGATGTTGCTGTGGTCTGAGCCACGCCCGGATTCTGAGTTACTGATGAAATTTCAAATGACATATTCGGACTCCCTTCCGCATATCATTATGCCTGAGATGCAATAGTGCAGGCACGAAGGCCTGCACGTATCAATTTATATATTCTATCCCCTACTAAGGAATTTCTCCTTCGTAGGATAATCATATTCCCATTACCGAAACGGATTATTAAACCTCTTCTTTGTCCTTTAAAATAGGCCTTGCCACGTGAACGTTAAAGAACTCGATGAGGGGTCCCATAAAGAAAGCGGTTATGATGGTGCCCACGCCCGCAATGGTGGGAATCATGGACACGGAGCCGCCTGCCAAAAGAAAGAGTCCCACTCCAAGGGCCACGCACACAAGATCGGTAATAATGCGGACATACTGAAACTTACCTTTCTTCCACGTACCCGAAATAATCAGCGCCACCGCATCGTAAGTGGATACACCCAGGTCCGCAGTCATGTAAAAAGCTGAACCGAAGCATATAATAACCACTCCCACCACAAGGCAGATTATTCTGGTCACCATTGAAGGATTTACGAAAATCTTCTGCAAAAAGTCGTAAGTAAACTGGGTAATGTACCCAAGCAGGAACAGGTTTATGAAGGTTGCGATACCGATGAAGTGCCTGTCAAAGATTAGCGAAAACAGCAAGAGAACGGCATTGGCTATAATATACAAGAGCCCGAAATCCAGGGGAACCGCCGCATCAAGTCCCGCCATGAATGACTGAAAGGGATCCACGCCCAAAGCCGCTATCTTAAAGATGCCCACGCTTATAGCGCAGATTATGACTCCGAAAAGAGTCATAAAAAGTCTTTTCTTAAAATTCTTAATTGCCGGAACCTTGGCAAACAGTTCTTTGATTTTGTCCATAAAAAACCTCATGTGAATTGATTGATAACAATCTTTTACCACATGAGGCTTAACAAAATATATCCAAATAAATGCTTTCTCTGTAACAATATCACCCGTTTGCTTCCGCCCTGTCCCGTTTAAGAGCCAGATACCACCTGACAACAGCGGTTCCGATGATGATTACGTAGCCGATGATGCTGAATACAGAAGGGGTCTCGCTTAAGAAAATCATGCCGAGAATCGCCGCAAAAATCACCTGAGTGTAGTCAAATACGGATATTTCTTTGGCCGGTGCAAACTTATAAGCGGTGGTTATGGCAAACTGGCCGAGGGAGGCGGAAACACCTGCCATAATAAGGCAGAACCACTGCCATCCCGTCATGGGCACATAGCCCGTAATTAAAAATGGAGCCGTTACAAGACACGAAAATGCGGAAAAACAGAAAACTATAATGGGTGTCCGCTCTCCCTTGCCTCCGAGGCGCCTCACAAACACATAAGCCGTGCCTGCTCCGAAGCCTCCGTAAAGGCCTATGAGCGCCGGTACCACCGACATATCTCCGCCCGGGCGAATTATGAACAACGCACCCGTAAAAGCGATTACAGTAGCCACAATATCCCTTGCCTTGGGCACTTCTTTAAGAATCGGTATGGACAAAAGAATGGCAAAGAAAGGCGACAGCTTATTAAGCATGTTGGCATCCGCGATTCCCAGCCTGTCGATGGCGTAGAAATTACAGATAAGGCCGCTGGTACCAAAAATACAGCGAAGAGCGATGTCTCCGAAGCTGCCTTTCTTTATCTTAAACTTCTCGGGAGAGCGAAGCAGAATAACCGTGGCCACAACTGCCGCCACTGCATTTCTGAAGAAGGCCTTCTGCATGGTGGGAAGGTCTCCCGATATTCTTACAAAAAAAGTCATAAAAGAGAATCCCAGTGCGGCCGCAAGGATACACAGGATTCCCTTTATATGATTGGATTTTAACTTAATCTCGCCCATAACTTAAACTCACTTGGATTTTTCTCCCATATTACCACCATGGGCTTTTTTTGCAAGAATTTATTTAAAACGATACTTCACAAATCTGCCGGGCGTGGAAAGCACGGTTACCTTGTATCCTTCGTAACGCTTGAAGTCTTCGAATATGAATTCTTTTTCCGCCTTGAATTCGGTGCCGGTTTCAACGTCCACCAACGCTTCAACGGGCTTAGCGGTATGAATGGTGACTTTTTCGGTGTGAAGGTTGCTCTTAACGTAGCGATACAAAATAAACTCGCCCGAATCATAGGTAAACATGGAGAAGTTCTTACCGCTTGCGTATTCCTGTCCGCAGAGCACTCTCTTGTATACGTCCATTGCGCTTTCGGGAATGTTGTATAGTTCTCCGTGAGCTGTGGGTATAGCCAGTATGTAGAGTCGTCCCTTACCGTAGGAATTCCTGAGTACCAAAGGCGCATGCACGTCTCCGTCGCCGCCGTTTAAGAGGGACCAGGCAT
>CAMNCH010000012.1 GCA_946534145.1 uncultured Lachnospiraceae bacterium | reverse complement strand
CTCTCTTCGCACCTAATCTCTTGGATTCGGAATCTCTACCGTTCTTGGTAGAACCTACACCTTTTTTATGAGCGAAAAATTGAAGGTTTAATTTCATCATGGTAAAACACCTCCTAATTGTCATAAGTCAAATCAAAAAATTTCGGATACTCTTCCCGGATATTATCCAAGCCTAAGCTCAAAGAATTGAAAAGAAGCTGAACGTCGTCTTTATCATATTCTTTTATCGTAACCTTCAGATAACCTTTATGGGAATCCTCAACAACCTCCGGAATAGAATCGGTAAGGAGCTCGACGGAGTTAACAAAGTTAATGGTAAGTATGGAAATGGCTGCGCAAACGATATCCTCGCCTGCTTCGGCATATCCTGCATGTCCTTTGCATTCAAAACCCGTCAATTTATCGTTACTGTCACGATAGAATGTTATTCTTGTCATAAATATTACACCGTATTACGCGTTAATCTTGTCAATCTTAACCTGAGTGTATGCTTGTCTATGACCGTTCTTCTTGTGATATCCGCTCTTTCTCTTGTACTTGTAAACAATAACCTTCTTAGCGCGGCCCTGATCCATAACGGTAGCTGTAACGGTAGCGTCGGAAACGTCCTTACCAACCTTAAGCTTGTCAGCGCTAACTGCGATTACGTTGTCAAAAGTAACGGAAGCACCTGCTTCAGCGTCAAGCTTTTCAACACGGATAACATCGCCTTCGGAAACCTTGTACTGTTTTCCGCCGGTAGCAATAATAGCGTACATAGTCTGTACCTCCTATCTCTAAACCAATAATGGTTTTACTCGCCAGCTTCGGTGATGCTCAAATGGGCATACTTATACCTCACTGTGCGGCATACTCGATTATAATAACAGTTGAACCCTGTTTTGTCAAATGCTTTTTTATTTTATTTGCGAAGTTCTTCGTATATGGAACCGTAACGCTTTTCCCTGGTGATTTCAGCAAGTCCCAGAGGCGTAAAATCCACAAGAGAAGCCTTTAATGTATCCTTTTTAAATTCTCTTGCCAGAATACCTTTGAGGCTGTCAAAAGCATTATCGTCTGCCTGACTGATAAAATCGACTATAATTATGCCTGAGATGTTTCTGAGTCTTAATTGTCTGGTAACTTCTTTGGCGGCTTCTGCGTTAATCTTCTCTATTGCTGCTTCTTTTGAAAGGTTCTTACTGAACTTGCCGGAGTTAACATCAATTACCGTTAATGCTTCTGTGGGTTCTATTACAAGGTAGCCACCGAACTTTAAGTCTACTTTTCGGTCAGTGGCAAGTCCATAGGCTTTATCAAAAGAATATACCGCTTTAAGAGGCAATGCGCTGTCGTTATATAATCTCAGTTTTTTTAAACCCGTCAGACTATCGAAAAATCCGGGAACATCTGTTACGGCTTCCTCATATTTGTCGTATGAAACCGCACGTAATCTTTGGGCAAAAGAAGTCTCGGCATGATACAGGCAGGTGAAGGCACTCCTGAACTTCATGATTGATTCTGTTTCTTTTAAAATTTCGCTGTTCTTCTTAAGCTCCGAATCCACTTCATCGAAAGAAACAGACGCAGCATTGGTGCGCAGGATGAATCCGTAGCCGTAAGACCGTCCCTTAAAGTATTCATCTGCCGCCCTCTTATACTCCTTGCCGAGTTTGGAAGAAACATGTACACCGGGATCGTCAAGTGTAATAACACTCAGAGCTCCGTTAATCGTAAGATGCATTGATAAGGTGGCTCCCTTGGTCTTTAAGGGCTCTTTAATCACCTCAACGCATACTAAGTCACCCTGAATCAAACGGCCGTCATATGGGCGATTTAAAAGGCATTCGGGGTATATGTCATCAAAAGAAAGATAACCGTTGACACCTTCCATAAACTCCACGAAGCAGGCTTTTAAATCATTCTTAACGGTACTTACTCGCCCCACAAAAATGTCACCCACGTTGAAGGGACTTTCCTTTGATAAAATAAGCTCATCAATATCGCCGTCTTTAAATAAAAAGGCGGCGTTAAAGTCCTTGTATTTGGTTATTATGAGTTTATTGTCATTCATGTTCGATTACGTTAAGGGGCACAAGGTTGCCTGAATTATCACGCATATAGGTATCTTTTCTGAGGATGTGGAAAGGATAATCCTCAGGATTCTTATCATCGAGTTTTAACAGAGCCTGCACAAGATTCAAAGGCTTTAAATTGCCGGCACTTGAAGCGTCTACCTTCACAAATAAAGTGGCAGAATCCATTAAACGTATTTCAAAAACAAATTCTTTGACATTTATGATATGTTCACCGGTTTTGGTAGTCTTAATAAAGGTTACGGCATCAGCGCTCTCATATTTCTTCAAAAGTTCTTCGCTTAAAGGAGAATTCTTATAGAAATTAAGCTCATAATCCGCCGCGGCAACACTGGCCATGGCATTGGTAAACTTCTCGGGAAGCTTAACAACATCCAAAATAACGATGCCTTCAGCCATCTGCTCATTTAACCGGCTTACCATGGTGGAGATGTCTTCAGCATCATCCACTTCCACGTCAAAGTACTCTCCGTCGCTCTCCACACCGACGCCCAAAGGCTGGGCAAAAGACATAATCATGTGAGGAGAAAAGCCTTTTGAATACAGTACTTCGATATCGGTTCTTCTGAAGGCTTTCTGAAAATACCTCATTAAGTCCAGGTGGCCTATGTATTTTAAAACTCCGTGTTTGGAAAATTTAAATCTAACTTTCATAAAAAGAAACTACCTTCCGTTTATACATATACCGCAGTCAAATCTAGCGGAACCGCAGCCGGAGCAGCGTGTGCGGCAGTTATCTGTTACGATTCCCTGTTGAGCTTTCTTCCATTCTCTTAAGAGATGGGCTTTGGAAACACCGCAATCGATGAAGTCCCAAGGGAACAATTCGTCGTCTTTACGCCGGCGATACATATAAAAATCAGGGTCTACGCCGCATTCTTTGAAACTTTCGAGCCAGGCTTCGTGTTTGTAAAACTCTGACCAGGCATCGTAGATACAGCCTTTTTTGTAAGCTGACAAAATAACCTTGGAAAGTCTTCTGTCTCCGCGGGCAAGAACTCCCTCGAGCATGCTGACATCGGCTTCGTGCCAGATATATCTTATAACCTTTTGGTTTAACTGTTCGTGAATGTAATGTTTGGTAAGACCTGCCTTTCTGATGAAATCGTCAGGAGTATCCATTACCGCCCACTGGAATGGCGTAAAGGGCTTGGGTATAAAGAAAGAAGTGCTGGCGGTGATATTGACACGTCCGTTCACACGTTTTTCTTTGGGTATAGCCTCATAAAAAGCAGCCGCAATGGAATTACAGAGCTTCGCAATGCCCTCTATATCCTCGTCCTGTTCGAAAGGAAGCCCCAGCATAAAATAGAGCTTAACCTTGGTCCAGCCGCCCTTAAAGGCCAGCACGGCGCCGTTAATGATGTCTTCTTCCGTAAGTCCCTTGTTGATAATATTACGCATTCTCTGGGAGCCTGCTTCGGGAGCAAAGGTCAGACTTGATTTTTTGACATCCTGAACTTTTTCCATTACATCAACGGAAAACTGGTCTATACGTAAGCTGGGAAGCGCAATGTTAACTTTTTTCTTGGTACAGTCGTCAATAAGAAAACGAACGAGCTCCTCAATATGAGTATAGTCCGAAGAACTGAGGGAACTTAAGGATATTTCCTCATGACCCGTGTTTTTAAGAAGCTTCTCAGCCTTGTCTTTTAAAAACTCAACGCTTCTTTCGCGGACGGGTCTGTAAATCTGACCGGCCTGACAGAAACGGCAGCCTCTGATACAGCCTCGCATTATTTCAAGAACAACACGGTCCTGGGTAACCTTCATGTAAGGAACAACGGGCTTCTCGGGATAATATGTGTCATCAAGGTCCGTAACGAGTTCTTTTAAAATCTTCGTGGGAATATCGTCAAAAGCAGGCACAAAAGCCTTCAGAGTCCAATCATCGTTGTACTCGGGCGTATAGAATCTGGGAACATACATACCGGGAATTTTGGCTGCTCTGTGAAGAAATTCATCCCTGGACTCACCTTTGGCGCGAGAATCCTTGTAAACGTCCAAAAGCTCGCGATAACGGGTTTCCCCCTCTCCTATGTAGAAAAGGTCAAAGAAATCCGCAATAGGCTCCGGATTGTATGAGCAGGGACCGCCGCCGATAACGATGGGGTCGTCCCATGTACGTTCTGTTGAAATAAGGGGAATGCCCGATAAATCAAGTACCTGCAAAATGTTAGTATAACACATCTCATACTGGAGAGTTATGCCGAGAAAATCCAGGTTTTTAACGGGCTC
This sequence comes from uncultured Lachnospiraceae bacterium, assembly GCA_946534145.1. Taxonomy (GTDB): domain Bacteria; phylum Bacillota; class Clostridia; order Lachnospirales; family Lachnospiraceae; genus UBA1258. The sequence goes on along the minus strand of CAMNCH010000012.1, from coordinate 31,356 downwards.
TTGAGACTCCATGGTAAAAAGAGGAATGTGACGCTCTCTCATTACCTTGTCAAGATCCACCCAGGGTGAGTAAATACGCTCACACCAGGTGTCTTCGAATTTGTTGAACATATCATACAAAATCGCGATGCCAAGATGTGACATCCCGATTTCGTATACGTCAGGAAAGCACATGCCGAACCTGACAGCTATTTTTTCTTTGTCTTTGTAAACCGCATTAATCTCATGTCCGATGTAACGCTCGGGCTTTTCGATACTCATTAATACTTCTTCGGGTAACGCGGTGTATTGCATCATAAATTAACGTCCTTATCTGTTGGCGAGCTCCTTCATAATCTCGTCCCATGTAACGCCTTTTTCAGCCATAAGAACCATTACATGATAAAGAAAATCGGATATCTCATATTTAATCTCATTGGCATTGGGATTCTTGGCCGCAATTACGATTTCTGTAGCCTCTTCACCGACTTTCTTAAGGATTTTATCGATTCCTTTGTCAAAAAGATAGTTGGTATAAGAACCCTCTTTGGGATTAACCTTTCTGTCCATTATAACATCATAAACGTCAGTTAGCACGGACAAAGGACTTTTTTCTTCAAAATCATAGGTAATAATATCGTTAAAGAAGCAGGAATAAGCACCGGTATGACAGGCTGCGCCAATCTGCTCAACCTTGGCAAGAAGAGTGTCTGCGTCGCAGTCATAGCTTAAGGATTTAACATACTGGAAGTGGCCGCTGGTCTCGCCCTTAAGCCACAGACTCTGACGACTTCTGGAAAAATAAGTCATCTGTCCGGTTCTTAATGTCTTCTCGTAAGCCTCTTCGTTCATATATGCAAGCATTAAAACCTGACCGGTCTTGTAATCCTGAACAATAACGGGAATAAGGCCGTCGCTGTTTAACTTAAATGCAGAGAAAGGAGTATAGGTCTCTCCCACCAGGTCCTTTATCTTAAGCAAATCATCGGCGTTGTTATTAACAACAGCACCGGTAATTCCCTCAACTTCATCGAATTTCATGTATTCGATAAGCTTATCAAGCAGGATATTGGGAAGACTGATAATAAACTTAATGCCCTTTAAGGAGTCCTTGTCTTCTGTTCTGTATACATCTCTGTCGAGGCATAAAACTGTGGAAGTATAAGCCTTAATGACCGGAAGATTGTCGTTAAGTTCGGAAGAATCTTTAACGCAGGCAATTATCTTGTCTTTGCCGAATTTGTCCGAAACTTCTTTGGTCAGTTCGATGTTACCTTCCAAAGAATAATTTAAGCAGGCGCGTTTACAACCCGCATACAATAACTTCTTGATATCTTCCATTCTGCGGACATTACCTGCTCCTATTACGGGAACTGTGGATGCTTCACAGATTTCGCGGAGTTTATCGATGGCTTCTTCATGTTCTTTGTCTTCTTTGGACAGGTCAAAAACAAGAATTTCATCGGCCTTGGCATCACAGAATTTCTGAACCAGTCTTACGGGCTCGGTTTCAATTACCGTGAGGTCGTCAAAGCCCGTAACAGCCATTTTGTGTTTAAGATATATGCAGGGAATAAGTTTCTTTTTCATGAAAAATTATAATAATCCTTTCGTGGATAATACCCCTTTGCTGCGGGGGTCTATGGTGGTGGCTTCGTCAAGTGCCTTGGAGAAGGCCTTAAACATGGCTTCAATCTTGTGATGGTCATTGATGCCGCTTAAAACTTTTATGTGAAGATTCATGCCGGCGCTGTAGGATAGAGCGTAAAAGAACTCTCTTACTGTCTGGGTTTCAAGATAGCCCACGCGCTCGGTTGCAAAATTACAGTCGAACTCAAAATAAGGTCTTCCGCACAAATCTATGGCACAAAGAACCAGAACATCGTCCATGGGGAGCATAAAGCTTCCGTAGCGTTTAATGCCGGCCTTATCGCCTATGGTTTCTTTGATGGCTATACCGAGCACTATGCCCAGGTCTTCGACTGTATGGTGACAGTCGACATTCAAATCGCCTTTAGCCTTAACCTTTAAGTCAAAAAAGCCGTGTTTGGCAAAGCCTTCAAGCATGTGATCCATGAAGCCCACACCTGTATCGACGGTGGCATTTCCGCTTCCGTCAAGGTCAAGCTGTAAGGAAATGGATGTTTCTTTGGTTTCTCTTTCAATAAGTTTGCAACGTGCCATTATAGCCTCCCTGTAGGATTAATCTTCAAATCTTACGCGAATGGAATTGGCATGAGCCGTTAAGCCTTCTTTTGCGGCAAAAAGCTCAATGTCCTTGTGAACCTTCTTAAGTCCCTCTTCAGAATAACATATAATGCTGGATTTTTTAATAAAATCGTCAACCGACAAAGGTGAAAAGAATCTTGAAGTGCCGTTGGTGGGCAGAATGTGGTTGGGGCCGGCAAAATAGTCGCCGAGAGGCTCGGAAGAATATTCTCCAAGGAACATGGCTCCCGCATTCTTAATCTTTGTCATGGTTTCAAATGGATTCTTTGTAAGAATTTCCAAGTGTTCGCCTGCAATTTCGTTAACCGCATCTATAGCGTCCGACATGGAATCGGCAACAAAAATGTAACCGAAGTTATCCAAAGACTTCTTGATAATGTCTGCTCTTTCGAGAACTTTAAGGAAACCGTCCACTTCGTCGGAAACCTTCTGCGCCAGCTCTTCGCTGGTGGTAACAAGAATAGCCGAAGCAAGTTCGTCGTGTTCCGCCTGAGACAATAAATCAGCGGCAACGTATCTTGCTCTGGGAGTTTCATCGGCGAGAACAACGATTTCGGAAGGACCGGCTATGGAATCGATACCTACATTACCGTAAACAGCCTTTTTGGCAAGGGCTACGAATATATTGCCGGGACCTGTAATCTTATCAACCTTGGGTACGGATTCGGTACCGAAAGCAAGGGCTGCGATGGCCTGAGCTCCGCCTACTTTGTAGATTTCATCAACACCCGCTATATCGGCGGCAACCAAAGTCCCGGGATTTACCTTACCGTCTTTGCCGGGAGGTGTAACCATTACTATCTTCTCTACACCTGCTACTTTGGCGGGAACGATATTCATTAAAACGCTTGAAGGATAAGCGGCTTTACCGCCGGGCACATATGTACCTGCGGAGGCAATGGGTATTATGCGCTGTCCGAGAATGGAACCGTCGGGCTTGGTGGTGATAAAGGTCTGACGAACCTGTTTCTCGTGGTAGTCGCGAATGTTTTCTTTGGCTTTTTTAATGACATCAACGTATTCGGCATCCAGTTCTTTGTAGGCAGCGTCGATTTCGTCTCTCGTGACTCTTATGTTGTCTTTGGTAAGTTCAAACTTATCAAATTTAAGAGTGTATTCAAATAATGCTTTGTCGCCGTTTGATCTGATGTTTTCAATAATTTCGGCAACGGTTTTTTCGTATTCGGGATAACTTTGGGTGCTTCTTTTAAGAAGCTTGTTAAGAAGGTCTTTTTTGTTATCCTCTGTAAGTTTAACTATTCTCATATTACTTCTCCGAGTTTAATACTTTCTTTAGTTTGGATATAATTTCGTTTATTCTTTTGGCTTCCATCTGCATGCTGACCTGGTTGACAATCATGCGGGCGGAAAGGGGACAAATCTCTTCAAGTACTTCAAGACCGTTTTCCCTAAGTGTTGAACCGGTCTCGACTATGTCCACGATTACGTCCGAAAGTCCTACGATAGGCCCCAACTCGACGCTTCCGTTTAACTTGATGATATCAACGGTCTGATGCTTTTTATTGTAAAAATAATCTTTTGCGATAACCGGATATTTGCTGGCTACACGAATCATCTCATGATGCTGTAACAGTTCTCTTGCTTCTTTGGGGCCGCATACGCACATGCGACATTTGCCGAAGCCTAAGTCCAAAACTTCGTAAGCACGTCTTTGCTCTTCAAGGAGCGTGTCTTTGCCCACAACACCGATATCGGCTGCACCGTACTCAACATATGTGGGAACATCGGGACCTTTTGCCAAAAAGAATTTAAGTTTAAGGTCATCGTTTACAAATATAAGTTTTCTGGTGCCCTTGTCCTTCATTTCGGTACAGGTGATACCGATTTGTTCCATAAGTTCAAGGGTCTTTTCCGCAAGTCTTCCTTTGCCCAGGGCAAAGGTTAAATATTTTTCGTCACTCATAATCAATCCTCCGCCACAAGGTTAACTGCCTTGCCTTCACGTCTTAACTTGCATACATAAGCAAGTTTTTCATGCAAATTGTTACTGTTGTATGTAACTGTTTCTGCTTTGGCCTTAACGGGCACATTAATATGACCGCTTCTTAAGGCAAGCATCAGATCATCAACCACAATAACAAAACCTACGGCGGGCTTGGAATTGCCGAAGGCTTCAAGGAGATGGTCGTAACGACCACCCTTAACCAGCACATCGCCGAGTCCGTATGCGTATGCTTTGAAAATAATGCCTGTGTAATAGTTGTATTTTGAAAGCATACCAAGGTCAAAAGAAACATATTTTTCATTGCCGAAGAGCTTAAGAAGTTCATAGACCTCTTCAAGACGCTCAAGAGCCTTACGTGAACGGTCATTGTTGATACGCTTCTTCATGTCACAGATAACCGAGGCATCGCCCATATATTCGCCTGTCATCATTAAGAGTTCTTTGGACACGGGATCGTTAATCATGGAATCGATAAGTTCCTCCGCGAGAACATAGTTCTTGGAAGAAATGTATTCTCTCAAAAGAAGCTCGTTTTCTTCGGAAATTCCGGCATTCTCACAAAGACCTTTGAAATATTCCATCTGGCCGACGGCTATCTGGAAATCCTTAAGGCCCGTTGCCTTTAAGGCTTCGATACAAAGGTTTATGGTCTCCGCATCAGCAAGGGCACTGTCATCGTTCATGAATTCAACGCCGATTTCTGTGACTTCTTTTAACTTGCCCTGAAGGCTTGAGTTGTTGACAAAAGTATTGCCGAGATAAGTAAGCTTAATGGGTGCGGTCTCTTCGCTGAAGTATTTGGAGGCGCATCTTGCAACCGAAGGTGTAAAGTCGGGGCGAAGTACCAGAGTATCTCCTTCTTTGTCAAAAAACTTGTACAAGTCCTTGGAGGGAGTCGTGCCGATTTCTTTGGAAAATACGTCAAAGTATTCGAAGGTAGGCGTCTGAATATCTTCGTAACCGTAGGTATAGATTACTTTTTTAATGGTATCTTCAAGATAGAGTTTTCTCTGTTCTTCTTCTCCGTAGATGTCGCGGACACCGTCGGGAGTATGAACCAATTCTTTAATCATTTAAATATCCTCATAAATTTTACGATTTAACGCTTTAAATCACTTTAGTAAGGTAACGTGCTACTTGGTTATCATAGTAGCATATTAAATATTTGTCAAGATTTTTCAGAATTCTCCTCTTCTTCAAGTTCTTTAGCAATCATATCAAGATATGGCACCAAAACGCCCGATTTCTTCTCGAGAAAGTGCGATGGATTGAGCTCCTCGAAACGAAAACTTTTCCGCCCGCCCTCTCTTGCACGGGTCAAAAACACCATCATTTCTTCGATGGGCATGTAATAAATTAAGTCTTTGTGGGTGTAATAGATTAAAAAGAAGGCTATTCCTTTTTGCTGCTTAAACTTAAGCATAAAGTCAGCCTGGTGATCGTGGATGTTCTGTAGACTGAAGGTGTCTGTTGCAGATTCTTTGGCATCAAAGCACACGGGAACCCCCTGAACGGCGCCGATATAGTCGACGGTGCTCTTCTTGTCAAAATAAGCAAGAGTTATGTGCCTGCTCTTTTGGTCGATGTCTATGGGTGTAATGGGGGTAGGAATCTTCTGAATCAGGGCAAGGCCGCTTTCTTCGTATTTTTCATTGGTTCTGTTTACCATTTCTTCAAAAGCGGAGCCTCGAAGACCCCTTGATTTCCAGGTAGGCATGCTTGATTCCTCTTAAAAGAATTTGTTGAATAATTTGTCAAAATCAGCGGTAAATGTATGCCCGGAAAGAGCTTTATACTCGGGTAATTCCGGAAAGGTCATTTTATATGCATAGAGAAGCTGATTCTTAAGGCCGTATTTTCCCTTAAAAAGAAGGTCTTTGTCTGCGGCGGAGTATTTGCCGTCTCCTATGACGGGATGCCCCAGTGAGGCTAAATGAGCCCTTATCTGGTGCGATTTGCCGGTGATAAGCTCCACTTCCAGTTCTGTTATATCAAGCGTCGGGTTATATCTTAAAGGTTTAAAGGCTGTTTCAATCTTGTCATAACCTTCCGCCGGCTCTTTAACGACCGAAACCTTGTTGGCCTTGGTATCTTTGCTGATATAAGCGGTTAATCGCTCGGCATTCGTTACATGTCCGTGTACGATGGTTCTGTAGTATTTTTCCAGGGTTCTGTCTTTAAGACATTTGTTTAATACGGTTGCCCCAAATAATGTTTTGGCAAAAGTAAGTAAGCCGCCCGTATTCCGGTCAAGCCTGTTGCATACTGAAGGTGTAAAGAAAGACAATTTGGAAGCATCTGTCTGTCCGGTTTTAAGCAAATATCCGATAAGCCATTCATTGGCGCTTAAATCCGAAGGACTGCTCTTCTGGCTTAATATTCCCACAGGTTTATTTAAGAAAATCACGTGCTCGTCTTCATAAACGATAACGGGAGCCCTAAAACGTTCGTAAGCCTTTTCATATTCGGCGGTATTGCGGGTTTCGGAGCCTTTAAATTTCTCTATGGTTTCATCTGACATAAAAACAAAGATAACGTCACCTTCTTTAAGTTTGTCGTTACCTTCTGTTTTTTTGCCGTTTAAAGTAATGTTCTTTTTACGAAGCTGCTTGTGAAGAAGTCCCGAGGGTGCTTCTTTAAAAAGACGGCTTAAATATTTGATAAGCGTCTGACCGCTGTCTTTTTGAGTAATCTTAAATTCCTGCATGATTAAAGGGATACCGAAAGAATGTTGTCTTTAATAAAATCAGACTTGCCGTCGTCTTCAAGGGCCTGAAGCTCGGACAGTCTTTCAATAAATTTGTCTGCATCGGTGAATATTTTGACTGTGGCATCCGATGCTCCGGCATTCTTTAACACTGTCTTTAAATGTTCTTCGCCCTCGGCTGTGTCAACCTTTGGATCTTCGCTCATGACAATCAGATTCTTTTTCTTGTAGATAAGGGCGCTGGCCTGATAGTTCTTCTTGAAAGCGGTAAAATAAAGGTCGTAGAAATCCGGCGTGAGGCCTTTGCTCTCAAGGGTGTCGTGAAGTTCCGCACTGCAGCCCTTGGCCTTCATGAACATTATGGCATTGACACAGAATTTGGCCATGGGAAGGCATCCGAGAACCGCCACAAGGGTAAGTAAATTCTTGTTGGAACCTGTGGAATAAATGCCTATGTTGTATAAAGCAATGGATAAGGCAAGCATTATCAATGTCTTAATGATTTCAATCTTTCTCTGATGGGCAATATAGCCGTAGGTTCCTTTTTTTGACTTAAACATAATTTATAATCTTTCTATAATAAATCGCTGAAGCGCTTTTTTATCGGTCGCTTACGAATAAGCCGCAAGGGCTTATTCCGGCTCTATTTTTGTAATAATGACATCACTTTAAGAACAAGTGAGTGGGGAAATACTTTCATAAGAAGCCTGAAGGCGTTCATGGACAAAGAATAAACCGAAACGGCCTTCCTGTGATAGGCATCGGCAAGGGCCTTTCGCACTACTTTGTCGGCTTTGGACATAAAGTATTTCTTGAAATTGAAATTGGCATTGTGCTGCTCGGCAATGTCAAAGAATTCCGTGTTGACGGGGCCGGGGCATACTGCGGTAACGGATATGCCGTAACGTCTCAACTCTTCGTTTAAAGAACGAGAGAAACTTAAAACAAAGGCCTTGGTAGCCGCATATACGCTGAAATCCGTCTGGGGTACAAATGCTGCGGCGGAGGCAAACTGGACTATTCTGGCGCCTCTCTGCATGTATTTAAGCACCATATGGGTAACTCTTGTAAGAGATTCGCAGTTTAAACGAATCATTCCGGTCTGTTCGGAGCATTTGGAGGTCTTAAAGGGCCCCATCATTCCGTAACCGGAGGCATTCACAAGTATCTTGACATCGGGATTGATAAGGTTTAAGGACAAATCAAGTTCCTGCAAATCTTTTTCATCAGTCAAATCAAGCTTTAAAATTCTTACTTTATGCGAAAGTTCCGAAGCAAGGACTTTAAGGCGGTCTTCTCTTCTGGCGATAAGCCAGATCTCGGAAATACCGTCGGTATAAATCTTATCAATCTGTTTGGCAGCTTCTCTGCCCATTCCGCTGGATGCTCCGGTAATAATAGCTACGTTCATGTAATTACCTCCCCTTTAATCTAATCAGTAATCAATGTCATCGTATGAATATATATAATAATCCGAGAGTTTTAACTTCTCTTCCTTGCAATACTCCGAATATTTGTCGTCTACACAGCATACGCGCATTCCTGCATTTTTGCCGGCCTTAATACCTGCCACGATATCTTCAAAAACAAGACATTTCTCGGGCTCAACGTTTAATCCCGATGCTGCGGTTAAATAAATCTCAGGGTCAGGCTTGCTCTTAAGGCTTTCGCAGCCGGTTAAAACGTAATCGAAGGTATCTTCAAGACCTTTAGCTTTAAGCAAAGCATCAGTAAGCCGTCTTGAATTACTGGTGGCAATGCCAAGCTTAATACCATTATCTTTGGCATAGGACAAAACATCTAAAACTCCGTCTTTTAAATCGACTTCATGGGTGTATTTGTACTCGGCCATGTCATTCCAGGTTTTCTCTATTACATCGCAAGGGTCTTCAATTTTGAAACGCTTCTTAAAATATCTTGCCGTATCGTGAAAGCACATGCCTTCAAGGTCTTTTTGCAAATCTTCGGGAAAAGGAATTTCTTTTGACGATAAATATTCAATATCGATTTCCTTCCAGATACCCATGGAATCCACAAGGGTTCCGTCCATATCAAAAATAAAAGCTTCTGTATCTTTAAACATCTTTAATCCTTTAGTGATAATATTTCCGCTTCGGTAAGTCTGCGGTAGGCGCCTTCGGGAAGGCTTTCGTCCAGTATAACACTTCCCATGGAAAGCCGCTTTAAAGAAATAACTTTATTGCCCACGGCGGCAAGCATTCTTTTGACCTGGTGATACATGCCTTCCGTGATGGTGAGTTCTATAAACAAATCTGAAATAACCTTAATCTGGGCAGGTTTGGTGATGCCGTCGCCGTTTAACTCTACGCCCGTCTCCAGAGCCTTAATATCTTCGGGTGAAAGCGGGTGCTCTATACCGGTAAGATATGTCTTGGCTACGTGATGCCTGGGGCTGGTAAGATGATGGGACAAATCGCCGTCATTGGTAATGATTAAAAGTCCCGTTGTATCCTTGTCGAGTCTGCCTACAGGGAAAAGGTCATTACGACCTTCCTGTTTAAGCAAATCAATTACAGTAACATCGGTGGCATCGGTTGTGGCAGATACCACTCCCGAGGGTTTGTTGAGCATATAATAAACGAATTTCTCGTAATGTACGGGATTGTCTTTAAAAAGAACGCTGTCGGTATGCTCACTGACATTAAAACCTGAATCGGTAACTTTAATACCGTTTACGGATACAAAGCCTTTTTTTATAAAGTCCTTGGCATCTTTTCTTGAAATATTAACCGTATCACACAAGAATTTGTCTAATCTCATATATAAAGTATACTACATTTAGGGTATAAGAAAAATAAAAGATTAATAAAAACCCCTTTAAAATTCACAAAAGAAAAGCGGGCAAACAAATGCCCGCATAAATTACATTATTTCGAGATTGTCATCGCTGCCGTCGTCATTGCTGAGGGCTATGTTTTCAAGATCGTCTTCGTCACTGGGATGAAGCTCGGTTCTGTTTTCTTTGACTATTCCGTTGCAGCTGTTAAGGTTGCTGATAAGTTCATTGTAATTGGCAACGGTGGTCTGAGTGGTGTGGGTGATAATCTTCTCAAGGTTGGCCAGTAAGTCATCGGTATACTGCATGGCAGCGGCTCTCACGGAATTGGCCTCTATTGTGGCTTTGTCAAGGATTTCCTGAGCCTGATTGGTGGCCATTGTAACCACTTCATTGGCCTTGGAGTATGCCTGTTGCATAATCTCATGCTCGTTGACAAGCTGATTGGTCTGGATGGTGGCTTCGTTGATTAAAGCTTCAGCTTTTCTCTTGGCATCGTCCAAAATAGCATCCCGGTTGCTTATCATCTTCTGATAACGCTTTATTTCATCGGGGGTGCTCATCCTTAAGTTTCTTAAAAGATCGTCGATTTCGTCCTTGATAACAATAATCTTGGTATTGGACAAAGTCATAAACTTACAATTGTCTATATATTCCTCGATTTCATCAATAAGCTGTTCGATTTTACTCGTCATAAGTATCTCCCCTATTCTTTATACCCGAAACGTTCATATAGAAGTTTTGCTACAAAATCAGGAACAAAGGCCGATAAATCACCGTGAAACTGTGCAATCTGTTTGACTGCGGAGGAACTTAAGTAGGAATACTTAAGAGTGGTGTTAAAGTAAATTGTTTCAACTCTGTGATTGGAAAGCTTACGGTTCATCTGGGACATCTGGAGTTCGTATTCAAAGTCGGTAACGGCTCTTAAGCCTCTTACCACCACATTCACTCCGATTTTTTTACAGTAATCCGTAAGAAGACCTTCGAAAGATTCGACTCTGACATTGGGAATGTCTTTGGTAGCTTCTTTAAGTATATTAACACGTTCGGAAACGGAAAACAACGGAGTTTTTTCCTTGTTGTTTAAAACACTGACCACCACCTCGTCAAAGATGTTGGCTGCTCTTTTGATAATATCAAGGTGACCGTAGGTCATGGGATCGAATGTTCCGGGATATATTGCAGATTTCATATGCGCTCCTTTCAAAAAAGCGAAATCAGTTTTCTTTAAGCTTTAAAAAGACGTGTTTATTGGTCTTGTAAAGCTTCTCTCTTGTTATTTCAAATCCGAGAGATTCAACATAAGAAAAATCGGTTTTAATGTCGGCTTCGATAATAAAAAGAGTATCTTCGGTAACATATTCTTTGTCTTTAAGTACAGAGAGTAAGTCTGCCTCAAGACCCTTTTCGTAGGGAGGATCCATGAAAATCATGTCGACTCTTGACTCATGAATCTGTGCGGAAGCTCTTATGGCATCCTGATTAAACACTACGGCCTTGTCTTCAAAATGCGTGTGTTTGATATTTTCAACTATGCAGGAGTGGGCTTCTCTTGAATTGTCCACAAAATAGGCTTTTTTTGCGCCTCTTGAGAGACATTCGATGCCGATTGAACCGCTTCCCGCAAAAAAATCTATAACTACACTTCCCGCAATGTCGAATTGCAGAATATTAAAAAGTGTTTCTTTGATACGATCTGTGGTGGGACGGGTGTCCAGACCTTCGGGAGTAACGAGTTTAAGGTTTCTCGCGGTACCTGAAATAACTCTTAACATGATATCTCCTGTTTAACTTCTGATTTTAACGCCTTTTGAATCTCTGTGGCCGGGCTTTACACGAATGTGAAGATCAAAGGGCTTATCGTTGTACATTATGGTATTGTCGCCGGCATTGTGAGTATAATACACTGCTTCGACTTTGTCACCCTTATTTAATTTCATGCCGCGAACGCCTACTGCCGTTTTCTTTTTCTCGGGTATTTCATCAAGGGCAAAACGTAGGAATACGCCGTCAACCGTCTGAAGAACGATATTCTTCTGCTCGTCAAGAATTTCAACGCTTACAACCTTGTCGCCGTCGTTTAATTTGGTGGCGGCTACCGTCCTTTTGCCTACGTCAAATTCTGAGCCGTCCACAACTTTCATCATGGAGGTTTCGCTTACAAATACCAAACGTTTAAACTTGATGTCTTCCTGGGAACATACCAAAAGCGCACGTTCTTTGGAGGAATCAAAGTTGCTGACATTGTCGATGGGCTGTCCTTTGTCACGGAATTTGCCAAAGGGCAGATCCTTGGCTTTGATAGTGTGCATGTCGCCTGTATCGGTAAAGATACAGACTTTGCCGTCGCTCTTCATGGGGAATACGTATTTGTTCTCCGCATCAACAGCTTCTTTGTTGCGTTCGTAAACAACCTTATCCACTGTTTTGGCATAACCGAAGCGGTCCATCATGTAGACGATATCGATAACTTCGGGGGCTTTCTCCTCAAGGACGATTTCTTCGGCATCCTCAATAACGGTACGACGGGGTTTGCCAAATTCTGCCTTGAAACGGTCCATATCGTCGATTATTACCTGGGACATGGATTCTTTGTGAGAAAGAATGTCCTGATACCTGGCGATGTTTGCAAGGGTCTCTTCGTTCTCATCAAATAAAGCTTCAAGTTCGAGACCGATTAATTTGTATAAACGCATATCCAAGATGGCATTGGCCTGTTTCTCGGTAAAATCAAGCCTTGAAGCCATAATCTTGGATTCTTTGGACTTAAACTTAATGCCTTCGGTTTTGCCTTCGGTCATGCAGGCTTTGGCCATGGCACGATCCTTGGAACCTCTTAAAATCTCAATAATAAGGTCGATGATATTAACCGCGCGAATTAAGCCTTCCTGAATTTCTTTTTTCTCAAGTTCTTTTTCAAGAAGTTTGGTGTATTTTCTGGTACAAATCTCGTACTGGAACTTAACATTCTCTTCTATAACGCTCTTAAGGCTTAAGGTTTCGGGCTTGCCGTTTACTATGGCAAGCATGTTGAAGCCGAAGGTGTCCTCCAGACGGGTTTTTTTGTATAAAAGATTGATAAAGTTCTGAGGATTGGCATCTTTTCTTAACTCAAAGACAATCTTGATGCCGTCTTTATTGGACTGGTTGGTGATATCAAGGACGTCATTGGTCTTTTTGGTGTCGATGAGGGTTGCAACGTCGTTTAAGAACTTGCCGATGTTGGCACCTATCATGGTGTAGGGAATTTCGGTTACAACAACGTTTACCTTGCCGCCTTTGACATTTTCTATTTCAACTTTGCCGCGGACTTTGATCTTGCCGACGCCGGTTTCATATATTTCAAGCAGGTCAGACTGATTGACGATGATACCGCCGGTGGGGAAATCGGGTCCCTTTATGTATTTCATAAGCTCGGCTGTGGTAATGTCATTGTTCTTAAGATATGCACGGCAGGCATCCACTACCTCGCCGAAATTGTGAGGAGGGATGTTTGTAGCCATACCTACAGCTATACCTTCGGAACCGTTTACCAGTAGATTGGGAAATCTGCAGGGCAAAACAACGGGTTCTTTTTCCGTTGCGTCGAAATTGTCCATGAAATCAACTACATCTTTGTCAAGGTCCTGAAGCATTGCATCCTGAGTGACCTTTTGAAGGCGGGCCTCGGTATAACGCATGGCAGCGGCTCCGTCACCTTCAACCGTACCGAAGTTACCGTGACCGTCTACTAGAGGCATGCCTTTTTTGAAATCCTGAGCCATAACGACCAAAGAATCGTAGATGGAGCTGTCGCCGTGGGGGTGATATTTACCCATGGTATCGCCGACGATACGGGCGCTCTTACGATGAGGTTTGTCGTATTTGATACCAAGCTCGTTCATGTCGTAAAGAACACGTCTCTGAACCGGTTTTAAGCCGTCACGAACATCAGGAAGCGCTCTTGCGATAATAACGCTCATGGCGTAATCCACGAAGGATTTCTTCATGACATCCGAGTATTCGGTCTGTATTATTCTGTCTTCTTCATTGATAACAGGTATTGTTTCTTTCTTTTTCATAACTATACGTCAAGCTCCGCTTCGTTGGCATTCTCGTAAATAAAGGTTCGTCTCGGAGGAACTTCGAGACCCATTAAAAGTTCCGTAACTTCCGATGCACGTTTCGCGTCTTCTATCTCTACGCGCTTAAGAAGGCGTCTTGCAGGGTCGAGAGTGGTCTCCCAAAGCTGTTCGGGGTCCATTTCGCCGAGACCTTTGTAGCGCTGAAGTTTAAAGGAAACATTGTGGGTGGCCTTGTATTTCTCCAAAGCTTCGTCATTGTACAAATACTCTTCTTCGCCTTTTGAAGGAAGAACCTTGTAAAGAGGCGGCATTGCAATATATACATGTCCCTCGTAAATAAGTTCGGGCATGAATCTGAAGAACAGTGTCAAAAGAAGTGTCGAAATATGGGCACCGTCCACGTCGGCATCGGCCATGATGATAATCTTGTCGTAACGAAGCTTTGTGATATCGAAGTCATTGCCGTAACCTTCGGAAAAACCGCAGCCGAAAGCATAAATCATGGTCTTAATTTCGGCATTGGCAAGGACTTTGTCTATGCTGGCCTTTTCTACATTTAAAATCTTTCCTCTGATGGGAAGAATGGCCTGATAAAGCCTGTTACGCGCCATTTTGGCACTGCCGCCCGCAGAATCACCTTCGACTATGAATATCTCACATTTGGAGGCGTCCTTGGACTCGCAGTTACTGAGCTTGCCGTTTGAGTCAAAAGAATATTTCTGCTTGGTAAGCATGTTGGTGCGGGCTTTTTCTTCGGTCTTACGAAGTTTGGCGGCTTTTTCCGCACAGGCAATAATGTTCTTTAGTATTTCAACGTTTCTGTCAAAGTATCTTACAAGTTCATCGTTGGTGACTTTTGAAACGGCTCTTGCGGCATCCTGATTGTCAAGTTTGGTCTTGGTCTGTCCTTCAAAACGTGGGTCAGTATGTTTGATGGATACCACGGCTGTAAGTCCGTTACGTACGTCCGTACCGGTGAAGTTCTGGTCTTTTTCTTTTAATATGCCGAGTTCACGGGCATAGGTGTTAATAATATTGGTAAATGCGGTCTTAAAGCCGGTGATGTGCGTACCGCCTTCAAGAGTATTGATGTTGTTACAAAAGCCCATGACATTTTCATGGAATTCATTGATAAACTGGAAAGCCACTTCAATTTCGATATTCTCGCTCTTTCCCTTGAAATATATAACGTCATGAACGACCTCACTGGTCTTGTTCATGTCTTTAATGTATCCTACGATACCGTCGGGCTCGTGAAATGTAATCTTCTCGGGTTCTTCCTTGCGTCTGTCTTCGTAGAAAATGGTAAGACCGGGGTTTAAATAAGCGGTTTCGTGAAGACGGGCTTTAATATCTTCTTCTTTGAACCTGATCTTGTCAAAGATGGTGTCATCGGGAAGAAAATTAATCTCCGTTCCGCTTTCACGAGTCTTGCCAAGTACGGGAAGAAGTCCCTTTTCAAGCTCTATAACAGGGTTGCCTCGCTCGTATTTGTCTTCATAGATGAATCCGCCTGTTTTAACTCTTACGCTCAAATAAGAGGACAAAGCATTAACAACGGAGGAACCCACACCGTGGAGACCGCCGCTGGTCTTATATGCGTTATTGTCAAACTTACCGCCTGCGTGAAGTGTGGTGAATACCAGACGCTCTGCACTTATGCCTTTTTTGTGCATGCCTACGGGAATACCTCGGCCGTTATCGGATACGGTTGCGGATCCGTTAGCCTCCAAGGTTACATGAATCTCCGAACAATAGCCTGCCAGATGCTCATCCACGGAGTTATCTAAGATTTCGTAAACAAGATGGTTAAGACCTCTTGTGGAAACACTGCCTATATACATGCCGGGACGTTTTCTGACGGCTTCAAGGCCCTCAAGGACGGTTATACTCTCGGCATCATAAGTGTTCTTACCCATAAAAACAACCTCTCAAAAATAATGGTCAGATGTGAATGCATAATTTCACCAAAATAGTATAACACATTTTTCTTTTAAAGAAAACAAAAAAACACACGATATAGTATTAACATTTTAGGGTTATTACAACATCGTGTGTGTATTATAAACTTTATTAAAATGACTTTTTGGTAATGGCTATTGCAAGTGCACCGGGACCGATGTGGCAACTTACACTTAAGGAGAGCTTGTCCATAAATGAAAATGTTGCATCAGGAAAAGTTTCTTTAATCTCTTTCACAAATGCTACGGCATTCTCTTCATTGTAGGTATAAGCCACGGAAATATATACCCCTTCACCGGTTTCTGTTCCGCCGAAGCGTTCAACGATGTCTTTACGAGCCTGATCTATCATGACGGTCTTGGCCTTGGCTATAGTACGACAGGTGGCAAATTTATCAAGCTTCTCACCCTGAATCTGAAGAACGGGTTTAATCTTTAAAAGAGAGCCTAAAAGCGCTGCAGCCGGTGTAAGTCTTCCGCCCTTTTTAAGGTATTCAAGAGTGTCAAGGCAAATATATATGCTTGAATTAAACTTGTCTTCTTCAAGTTTCTCTTTAATCTGTGCCGCATCAAAGCCCTCTGAAGCAAGTTTAATGGCATCTATTACCGACTGCCTCATGGTAACGGAAATGCGCTGGTTGTTAACGGGCTGAACGCGTCCGTCGTAATCTTCCGCAAGCATTCTGGCTGTCTGGAAAGAACCGCTGAGTCCGCTGCTCATGGGAATATGTACGATTTCATCGTATTCTTTTAAGGTTTCGTCCCAAAATTCAAGGACTGTCTCGGGTCCGGGCTGACTGGTGGATATGGTACAGTCACCCATAAGCTTTTCATAAAACTCATCCTGAGTAAGATTAATATCCTCAAGGAACTCAACCCCGTCTATCATAAAAGGCATCGGAATCACTTTAATACCAAGGTTTTTGGCTTCGGCCTGAGTGATACCGCTGTTACTGTCGGTTATTACCGCTATTTTTTTGCTCAAATTATTGTCCCCTAATCTCTTATGTGTTATGCAAACAAGTAGATTTTACTGTTAAATGGTTCTAAAGTCAATTAAATTTCCCTTAATATCGGTAAGCCTGTCTGCCGCCTTCTCATAGAAACTGCCGGCAAGAAGCATTAGGTCTCCGTCTTTTGTAATGTCGCCTAAAGAAAACTGAAGCTCTCCGCTTTGTCTTACACCGTTTAGCTCACCGGGGCCTCTTAACTTCATGTCTTCATTGGCAATCTTAAAACCGTCGTTGGTCTCGTTTAATATCTTCAATCTTTTAAGGGTTTCCTCGTTCTTAGTATCGGACATCAGAATGCAAAAAGAAGCATCAGAACCTCTTCCCACACGACCGCGAAGCTGATGCAGCTGTGAAAGGCCGAATCTGTCGGCATTCTCAATCATTATTATTGTTGCGTTGGGTACATCGATTCCTACTTCAATAACCGTAGTGGAGACCAGAATATCTATATTTTTGTTTTTAAAATTCTCCATTATACGGGTCTTTTCATCAGGCTTCATCTTGCCGTTCAGAGAAGCAACTCTGTAATGCTCGCCAAAGATTTCTTTTATGTCTTTGGTGTGCTGTTCGACACTCTTTAAATTGGGGTCGCAATCTTCGTTGTCTAATACCATGGGGCAGATAATATATGCCTGATGGCCCTTATCCAGTTCTTCTTTTATCTTTTCGTAAGCCTTTTTTCTGAAGGACGAATTAACCACACAGTTTTGTATGGGCACACGATTCTTGGGAAGCTCGTCAATCACTGATACG
The DNA here is from genome assembly GCA_946534145.1 of uncultured Lachnospiraceae bacterium. Lineage (GTDB taxonomy): Bacteria > Bacillota > Clostridia > Lachnospirales > Lachnospiraceae > UBA1258. The sequence continues at coordinate 13,884 of CAMNCH010000012.1, read as the reverse complement.
GACAATCCCGCAAATACAATCATGGCAAGAGTTCTCGGTATGGGTGTGGCACTCATTACGAGAAGATGGGGCTCGTTACCCTTGTTTTTAAAGGTTTCACGCTGCTTAACACCGAAACGATGCTGCTCGTCGGTAATGACCAAAGAAAGATTCTTAAACTCAACACCTTCCTGAATAATGGCGTGTGTACCGAGGACCACATTAGCTTCACCGGAGGCAATTTGCGCCAAAGCTTCACGTTTATCTTTGGCACTCATTTTTCCCGTCAAAAGAACGGGCTTAAAGCAAAGTTTGTATTTATCCGTAAGGGATTTGACATTTTCATAATGCTGTCTGGCCAGGACTTCAGTGGGAGCCATCATAGCGCACTGATAACCGTTGGCAGCACACATTAACATTGCCATAACCGCAACAATCGTCTTACCTGAGCCTACATCACCCTGCACAAGTCTGTTCATAAGATAATCACCGCTCATATCGTCAAAAATATCCCGAATAGCGCGTTTTTGGGCATTTGTAAGGGAATAAGGAAGGCTTTCTTCCAGCCTCTTGCAGTCGGATACTTCTATCATTCTGCAGGTATTTTTAAGGTTGGTATTTTCTTTGGCGCCTTCTTTGGCAATCCTTACAAAATACAGGAATTCTTCGAAGACGATACGTCTCCTGGCATAATATTGAGCCTCGTAACTGACCGGAAAGTGAATATTTTTAAGAGATGTGGCGTAATCGGACAAAGAAAATTCTTTTAACTCTTCTGCCGTCATATAGTCTTCGGGCAGAGCCAGCCCGCTTAAGACCTGATTCACGCATTTTGAAATACGGTCATTGGACAAATCCTTGGTAAGTGAATAAACGGGCGTTATGGTGCCCTCAAGTTTTGAGTATTCATCGGGTAAATACATCTTGGGCTGGTCCATAACAAGACGGTCCTTTATGGCGCGTAAAATGCCTCTGAAGACTCTTCTGTCGCCGACTTTGACGGATTTAAGCATGTAAGGAGCATTAAAGAATTTAACTTCGAATACATTCTCCGAATCCGTAACAAAAAAAGATACAATGCTTTTGGAATTGTATCTCATTATTCTGGGCGTGCTTTTGACGGTGCACAAAATAGCGTTTCGTTCACCGGGAGCAGAACTCTTGATATCGGTTATATGTTCGTAGAAATCATAGGCTCTGGGATAGTAATTTAATAAATCCGCGCAGTTAAAAATGCCAAGCTTATGAAAAAGCCCGGCGGTTTTGTCGCCTATGCCTTTTAAGTTTTCAATGGGAGTCAAATTGTCCATAGATTTAAAAAGCCCGACGGAAAAACCGTCGGGCATGTGTTTATTCAGCCGAGATAATGTAGTAGTAAATGGGCTGTCCGCCTAAGTTACATTCCACATCGCAGGAAGGATATTTTTCATTGATATATTCAACTACTTTCTGAACATCTTCTTCAGAAACATCCGCCCCATAATATACGCTGAAGAGCTCAACGTCGCCGTCTTTTGCCATTTCATCAACTGTCTGACAGGTTACGGTATATAAATCTTCATTGACTGCAAGGAGTCCGGAGTCGCCAAGACCCATGTAGTCGCCTTCCTTGATTTCTTTGTCATCAATCTGAGTGTCTCTTACAGAGTAGGTGACCTGACCGGTCTTGACGTTCTTAATCTCCGCAGACATGCACTCTTCATTGGACTCGGGATCGACATCGGCAACAAAGTTAATCATTGCGGTGATACCCTGAGGAATGGTTTTGGTAGGGATTACTATTACCTTTTTGTCGTCAACAAGGTACTGAGCCTGGTTGGCTGACATGATAATGTTCTTATTGTTGGGAAGAAGGAATACCGTGCGGGCGTTAACCTTCTTAATAGCCTCCACAAAGTCCTCTGTGCTGGGGTTCATGGTCTGGCCGCCTTCAATTACATAATCTACACCGAGACCTTTGAAAATCTCGCTTAATCCGTCACCTGCGGATACGGATACAAAGCCGTAATCCTTGAGCTCTACGGGTTTTGAAGAAGCCTTGGAAGCGATACTATCGGCTTTCATATTGTCAACTTTGATGTCGGTAAGCTGACCGTATTTTAAGCCTCTCTGGATAACAAGGCCGGGGTCGTTGGTATATACGTGAACCTTTAAAATCTCGTCATCGGTAACGATTGAAATGGATTCACCGATGGTCTCGAGATATGCTTTAAAGTCGATTTCGTGCTTGATATTGAATACTTTGTCAAGGTGAACAATGTATTCGGTGCTGTAAGCTGACTTGAGTTCTTCTTTTTCCTCTTCTACGGCTTCAGCTTTGGATTCACCGAGGTCGAAATTGATTTCTTTGCCCTGGAAAGCATCAAAAGCGCCGTGAAGAATCTCCACAAGACCCTGTCCGCCGGAGTCAACTACTCCTGCCTGTTTAAGAATAGGAAGTAAGTCGGGAGTATGTGCCAGAACAACTTCCGCATGCTTGATAATCTGATCGAGGTATGCCTCCATATCATCGCAGCCTGCGTTGGTAAGCTCACGGGCTTTATCGCTGATACCCTTGGCAACGGTAAGAATAGTACCTTCCTTGGGCTTCATAACTGCTTTGTAAGCGGTCTCAACAGCCTTATCACAGGCATCTGCCACCATGGGGATGGTAATCTCTTCGGATTCCTTGACCATTTTGGTGAAGCCTCTTAAGAGCTGGGATAAAATAACACCCGAGTTACCTCTTGCACCCTTAAGTGAGCCTGAAGAAATAGCCTTGCATAAGGTCTGCATGGTAATGTCATTGGTGCTCTGAAGACCATGTACGTCTTTGGCTGCAGACATAATGGTCATTACCATATTGGTACCGGTATCTCCGTCGGGAACGGGGAATACATTTAATTCATTAATCCATTCTTTTTTGGCCTCAAGGTTCTTAGCGCCGGCTAAAAACATTTTGGCGAGTAATTCTGCGTTTATAACATTTGCTGCCATGTGGCATCCTCCTAGTCGATTGCTTTGACGTCTTCTACATAGACGTTAATCTTGCCGATTTCAAGACCGGTGAACTCTTCGACTTTGTACTTAACATTATTAATAAGGTTGTCAACAACAGCCTGAATACTTACACCATAAGAAACTATGATGTGAAAGTCCAAAGAAAGTTTACCGCCTTCGGTCAAAGAAACCTGTATGCCTCTGCAAATATCCGCAGAGTTAATCTTTAACAGCTTAACCAAGCCGTCTTTTACATTTACATTGGCCATTCCGACGATACCAAAGCACTCTACGGCAACACTGCCCGCATACTGCATGATAACACCGGGGTCCACAATTACGTTACCAAGATGGGTGTTCATGGACGAACCTTTCATACGCACCTCCGGATAAGATTAGTTATAAAAACTCATACATGTGACATTATACCCTTATATCTTAAAAAAAGAAACATATTTTTTTGCGGATTTAACTCTTTTACATTTTTTGCTTGCATTTTGCATTCTTATCTGATATTATCTCTATGTTGCGAGTTTCGCAAAGATTCCAGGCTTTAAGGAGGTGCTAAGATGGCAAAGTGTGCTGTTTGCGGAAAAGGTATTCATTTTGGAAATAACGTAAGCCATTCTAATAGAAAGTCCAGCAGAATGTGGGGCTCCAACATTCGTTCCGTATCTTGCAAGGTTGACGGAACTACTAAGAAGCTTCATGTTTGTACCAGATGTTTAAGATCCGGTAAAGTTGAAAGAGCTTAATTTCAGATTAATATCTTTTTATAAAAAGAGAACCGAATTTCGGTTCTCTTTTATTTTGCCGATCTGTAGAAATCAATCTCAGATTTAAGCCTCTCATATTCTCTTGTAATAACCGTTACCATGTCCGAATCTCCGCAGAGATTGTCGGGATGGAAAATCTTAAGAAGGTCTCTGTATCGCTTTTTTAAAGCCAGTGGATTATTGACACCCGCAAACAGGGAGCCCGCAAGATCCGTATAGGCCTCTTCGTGCTTGATTGATTTGGTGACCTGTTTCTCGGTTTCAAAAGCCAGTCGTTCTTTGGCAAGACGTTTACGGTCATTGTCCAAATCCGCAAAACCGTCTTTAAGAATCTGCATCTTTTTATCAAAGAACTGCTCTTCGTCTTTCAAACGCTTTCTTTCGTTGAGGTTACGAAGGTTAATGGCCTTCATCTCTTCCACAAAAGCAACTTTCTCTTTTAAAAATTTCTCGTGGAGCTCGTTTAGTTCTTTCTGCCTTATTTCAAGTCGAATGTTTTCCTCGAAAAGCCATCTTTTAAGGTCATTTAGTTTTTCAACGTCATCGCTTAACAGTATCTCTTCGAAAGACTGATCCATTAAACTTCCTCCTCATCCTCCTCGGGGAAGGCTTTAGCTATAACTTCTTTGTCGGAAGGCATATCCTTTTTGTTAATCATATCGGAAATCTTATCAACCACATCGGGAACAAGGTCCAAAATCTTGGTAACCGCATCCTGATTCTTAACGTTGACAAGCTTGGCTGTACCGTTTTTTATAACAAGTACTGCGCTGGGGCTTACTTTACCGGTGATGCCGCCGCCTTCGCCGTTCTTTTGTTCCTTGGCACTGGCGCCTGCGCCCATGCCGAAAGAAATATCGACTAAGGGAAGAATTATGGTGTCATCGATATGAACCGGTTCCCCTACAACGGTTTTAGCGGAAAATACCGCATCAACACCCTTTAAAAGTGATTCTATAATAGAAGTACAATTCTTGTCAGACATTACTGTCATACCTCCCGAAACATTTTAATGATCTTTCGTATATTTTTGTTAAAATATAAAACCGCCAATGTCCAAAGAACTTTAAATAAAGTAATCCGGCCCTTAAGTTTTCCTTCGATATCTATCACGGGTTCTTCGAAATTGCCTCGAATGTTAATCTTGTCTCCGACTATCGGAATCAACATGGATGTTATAACAAGAATCTGTCCCGTAACCGAGGGGTCATCAAAACCGACTTCTCCGTAAATGTTAAAGCGTCTTGGCAAAATATGTTTCAAAAGCTTTACGATTTTGTCTTTGGAATATTCAAAGGCTTGTTTAAAGCGTTTTGATTCAATAATTTCAATATACTTTTTTATTTTATCATAAAAACTCCGATTCTCAAAATCTTTCTTTGAGTCCTCATTTTCAGGGGATTTTCGGGGCTTTTTGTGTGCTTCTGCGATTTTGGGCTTTTTCGGAGACTCTTCTGAAATGTCGGAATCCTCCTGCGGTTCAGAGTTAACAGGTTCTGAAACAACAGGCTTAGATACGACAGAGCCGGTTGACGTTGATTCGGCCATAACCTGTGATTCAGGTGCTGTTTCCTCTTGAATCGGTTCATCGGGACTTTCCGGTACCGGGAGCGTAACGTCATCGGTTATCTGAGGGTATTCCTTTATATCATCGGTTTCGTCCGTATCTTCTTCAAAATCAGGTATTTTTTCTTCTTTTTTCTTGATCTTAAAGCCGCATACTCTTATAATAAGCGGCTCCTCTTCACCAAGAGTAAATCTTACGCTTACCAGATGAAGAAGCCATGATGCGCGGGCAGAAAACGAGGGCTTATTCTCTTTAAAGGAGCCTTCTGCCTTGTATCGTATCGGTACAAACAGTACCAGCAAAAGAACAAGCAGAATTAAGCCCAGTATGGAAAGCAAAACTATTCCAATAATCCCAAGTACTTTCAGAAATATGGCCATTATTCATTCTCCTTGTCGAATATGGCCGCAATTTCTTCCTTGTCCACACTCTTAATAATCTCACGGGGATTAAAGTCATTAAATTTGCCGTAGGAAAGCTCGCTTAAGCAGCGAATGTACTCAAAAGCGTCTTCTTTGGTCTTTAAAAGGGCAGAAACTTTGTACTCGCGCTCTTTAAAGTATTTTTGTAAAAACATTCGGGAAGAAATAATCTCAAATCTTCCGGATTCTTCGTTTAAAGAAACAATATAGTACCCTTTTATAAGACTACCTTTATTAAGTTTATTAATGACTTTGTCGGGATGTTTGATTCCTTCATCCACAAAGCAATTGGGCATTAATATCATTTAACCTTCCAACCACTGTGAGTTTTGTTTAAGTGTTCTGAATTCGTTGTATGCTTTTTCCAGTATTCCTTTTTCGTTGTCGAATTTCAAAAGGTGGTAAGCTTCGTGATATTTATAAAAGCCGGAGTCTTCGAAAAACTCATCCTTCTGGGGCTTTGAGTAAAAAGAACCCGCTTTCATAAGATACCATTTTACTGTTTTGATTATTTCTTCGTTGCCGGCCTTAAAAGAATAATGGGTTTCGCCTATATAGCTTACGATTTGGGCTGTAGTACCGCCCTCTTCTTTGACTTCTCTTAAGGCAGTCTGTTCATAGGTTTCACCGGGTTCAACAGTTCCTTTGGGCAGAACCCAGCCGTGAAAATGGTCGTAAAAATTTTTGTAAAGAACCAGGATCTTACCCCTGTAAATGACGATACCGCCGCAACTGATTGCTTCTTTCATTGCAATCCTCCATAAATATAACTTTTATTCTTCGGGCACCTCGTAATCTTCGTCTGTATCAAGGTTTCTGAAGAATTCATCAAAGATTTTTTTGGCCATGGGTGTGGCATATAAATTACCCGAGCCCGCGTCCTCAAGTATTATTGTAACACAAATCTGAGGATCATCAATCGGGGCAAAGCCGGTAAACCAGGAGTGGGTGGAGGAGGTTTTGCTGCTAAACTCAGCAGAACCGGTCTTTCCGGCCACCGCATATTTTTTATTATTTAATCTTTTGCCCGTTCCGCCGGTAACCACAGCTCTCATCATTTCAGTCAGTGTGGAGGCTTCTTCTTCGGACATAAGACGCTTGTATTCTTCGGAAGAAAAGGCTTTAACCGTGTTCATATTGCTGTTTACAACTTCCGAAACAATATAAGGCTTCATAAGCACGCCATTATTGGCAATTGCAGAAGTTATATGATTTAAGTGCATGGGCGTCATGAGTGTGTCACCCTGACCGAAGGCGGTACGAACCATGGTTATGTCATCATAGTCAGCAGATGCATGAGCTACGCTTTCGGAGTAATTCATGGTAAGCGGAAGCGCCGAGTTAAACATAAGATTGTTAAGTGTCTTTTCAAAAGCGGTTCTGTCAAGGCTTAAACCGATGGTACCAAAGGACGAGTTACAGGACTTGGCAAAAGAAGCCGTAAGGTCCAGATAACCGTGTACCTGGTGATTGTAGCAGCTGATGGAGCCTTCTTTTAACTTAAGGGAACCGTTACAGTTATAGTGATAATTATTGTAAGTGTCGGGGTTCTCTCTTATATATTCGAGTAAAGTAACTATCTTAAAGGTAGAGCCGGGGGGATAAAGACCTTGAGTAGCTCTGTTTAACAGTACTGAACTTTCGTTGTCATTAATCAAATCATCCCAGATAGCATCGATTTCGTTGGGGTCGAAGTCCGGCTTTGAAACCATGGCAAGTATCTCGCCGGTTTTGGGATTGGAAACTATAGCCGCCCCTTTATAAGTGCCGAGGGCCGTATAAGCCACCTTTTGCAGATTCTCATCAAGGGTGGTAATAACACCGTCGCCGATATATTTGTTGCCCGTAAGGTCGGCTGCCATACGCTCGGTTATGGGCTGATTGGAATTGATAAGGTAGTAATTGGCTGTACCTTCAACACCGGCGCGACCGTTGGTGGAATAGCCTATGGCATGGGAAAAGATGTTGTAAAAAGGATAAAATCTGGTCTCTTCTCCCGTTCTTATGTCAGTTCTGGTTTCCGCCAGTATCACATTGTTACGTGAATAAATTGAACCCCTTTTAGTCTGGGATATCATGACTTCCTGCATGGGGTTATAGCTGTTGTTAATAAGTTCTTCTTTGTGGGTAGCGGCATAAACGCTTAAATAAGTGCACAGAGCCGCAAAAGCGGCAATTATGACATATGTAAAGCCTAAAACTATGTTATTGCGCCGCTTGCTCTTGGGCACAGTCTGAGGTCCGCGCGTGACATACATACCTTCTATTACAAAGAAAGCTATGAGCGTAGCCATTACGGAGCTTCCGCCATGGCTGACAAAAGGAAGGGTTACACCTGTAAGAGGTATAAATTTGGTGCCGCCGCCGATGGTAAGAAAAACCTGAATGACATAAACTATTCCAAGGCCGATTGAAGTAAGCTTGTAGAAATTGTCATCGAACTTAAGTGAAATATTAATAAACATGATAAAGCAGCTTAAGCAGATTAATACCATGCATATTGAAAAAATAATGCCCATTTCCTGCACTATTGCAGAGAAAATAAAGTCGGTTTCAACATAAGGAATGCTGTCGGGGGTACCGTTAAAGAAGCCCACCCCGAACCAGGAACCGCTGCTTAAAGCAAACAGGGACTGGGATATCTGATAGCCCTCATTGTCAATTACGGAAAAAGGATCTATAAAGGCAGCAATACGAACCCTTACATGCCTGAATATATTGTAAGCGGCCATTGCTATGCCCACACCCGTGAGCGTACCTATAGACAGATACAGATAGTTCTGGGTAGCAATAAAAACCAGCATTACGTACACAACGTAATAAATCAAAGCGGCACCAAGGTCGTTGGAGCCTGCCAGAATAACGATATGAAGGGCAGCAATTGCCGTTATAACAATCAGTTTCTTAAAACTGCTGTCTATGCATAAAGCCCCCGCCACAAACAGCACAAAGAAAACCTTCACAAACTCCGAAGGCATAAAATACATGCCAAACAATCTGACTGAAAGTCTTGACCCGCCTGAAATAGAGCCAAGGAAAAACACAAACGTCAGAGCCGCAATGCCGATTCCAGCGTAAACATACGGCACGTTGGGGATTTTCTTTAGCTTCTGCATGATAAAGGGAATAAAGCCGCATATGACAAAAGAAACCGCTGCAATAATAAACTGCTTGATGGCTGAATTAAAGTTAAGACGCACCAGCATAATAAGACCGATGCTTATGAGCATACAGGCGTTATTAATAAGAAGCCTGTTGGCCCTCGGATAAATCATGGGAATAATCTCTATTACGCACAGAATAAATATCTGAAGGGCTGCATAGAAAAATAAGAATCTTACATCTCCCGTCTTTAAAATCAGGGATAAAAAGCAAGCAAAATGAACCAGCACAATCATAATGAGCTGGCTTACATATATGCTTTTTCTGGAGTGCTCGTCCTTGTATCTGAACACAAGAAAGCAACCCAAGGTGTAGAGAAGCATAATAATCGCTATGAAATACTTAGAAAGAGTGGTTATGTACTGGACCAATTACTCTACTCCCCGTTTCCAATAGGCTTTTGTAAATTTGGCGGGTGCTTCTCCCCGGCCGGTTAAATAAAGTGTCAGTATATTGTGTACTGTTTTTTTGTCTTCATCGGTAAAAGAAATAACAATTCTGTCAGCCGAAAATTTACTGTCCTTAATCTCTTCGTAAAGATATGTGGGAACACTGTTGTAAATAATGTTGGAACATGTGTCACAGTTACGATATACGGTAAAAGCGACATCGGTTCTGTCTGTCAAATATGTAAAAGGTTCACCTTTATGACGCATGCATCCCTGTGTAGTCTTAACCACACAATTGGCAGTGTGCATAAGCGGAATTTTTCCGTATGCAAAAATATATGTATCTTCGTCGTAGCATTCGGAAAGTTCATGATGGGACAATTCCAAAGGTGCTATGTGCGACACAGAAACCTGTCCCGCAAATTTTGAAGATTCTTTGTTGGCTGTATATATTTCGCTTCCCATTATCACGGGAATGTCAAAATTACCCGAAATCATCATCTGCAAAGTTTCGGGATTTTTCACCAAAACTGCGATAAAACCATTATCACAGGCTTGTCTTAAGATATCATTAACATATTTATAATCTTTGATTCTTACCACATCAGGAAGCACAAGAATCAGGTTGTCACCGGTTATATCATTGTGACGGCACAACTCTGCGGGAACTCCTACATAAATGTTCTCAAAAGAACGTGCCGCTTCAAACTGCTCTGTGGTATGAACGAGAACAATAGGTTTTTTTGCAAAATCTCGGTGCCTATCGACACTTTTAAACGTAACTTCACCCTGACGCGCAGGTTCTTTGACGCTTAAATCTGCCGTCAGTTCTTCCACCGCTCTTCTTCTTAATTCGTTTAAAGATTTGACAGGGACAAAAGAAGGACCCGGCATCTCAACATAAATATCTTCAAGGGTAAAACAGCTGTCTCCGAGTTTGGATAACTGCTTAATAACGTCAGATTCCTCCAAAGGGCGCTTTTCCGCCGGACTTACAGTATCACCCATAACGGTTACGGAATTAACGCCGGAAGTCAGAGTAAGGGACATTGGCTCCCCCGGAATAATACTTGCAAAAGCAGAAACAGGAAGCTTCCGGGCCGAATTCAGGAATCTTTCTTTGACTGAGGCCATAAGAGCATCATCATTACCGTTGTAAGCGGGACTGGACAAAGTAAGCATTTCCGGACCGTTCTGACAAAAATAGTAGCCCTTGCCGATTTCCGACCTTAAATACATATGGCGAAGGTTATTTAAGTCCCTCTCCTCAACCTTAAAGGCTTCGGGGTGCTCCATGTATAAACCTATATATTTACGATAAACGGACGTTACAAAAGCACTGTATTCGGGCTTCTTCATACGTCCTTCTATCTTAAGTGAGTCTATTCCTGCATCTATCAGTCCCGGAAGAATCTCCACAGTGCACTGATCCTTCATGGACAAAAGATACTGTTCTCCCGCTTTGGAGCCGGCTGATTTGTACGGAAGCCTGCAGGGTCCCGCACATCTTCCTCTGTTACCGCTTCTCCCCCCAAGGCAGGAAGAAAAGAGGCATTCACCCGAATAGGAATAGCACATTGCTCCGTGAATAAATGTCTCAAGTTCTATATCTTCATGATTCTTTATATACTTAATCTCTTCCAGAGAAAGTTCTCTGGCAAGCACAACTCTGGTGGCTCCGAGGGACTTATACAGTCTCACCGACTCAAGGCCGGTAGCAAAACCCTGTGTGCTGACATGGCACTCCATTTCGGGAAACAAATCCCTGAAACGAACTATCAGTCCCAAATCCTGGACAATACAGCCGTCAAGACCTGCTTCATAAAAGGGCCTTATATAATCACAAACTGCCTCAAACTCCCGCTCTTTTATAAGAGTGTTGACTGTCAGGTACACTTTTACATGACTGATATGGGCAAGTTTTATTGCCTTAATGATTTCTTCATCGGTGAAATTGTCGGCATAAGCTCTGGCGCCGTACCTGGTACCGCCGAGGTATACAGCATCACAGCCGGCATTAACGGCACCCGTAAACGTGATTAAATTGCCCGCCGGTGAAAGAAGCTCCATAAATACTTCCTTTCATAAAGAAAAAAGGCTGAAAGAAACAGCCTTTTAAATTAGTTATTCTTAAGTTCGGATTCAAGCCTGTATAATTTTCTTGAGCTTTCGTCAAGCTCGGATTTAAGGCTTTTATTGTTCTTCTCCGAATTGTCGAGCTTAATCTGGGAAGCGATAAGCTCGTGTTTTAAATCATACAGTTCTTTTTCCTTGGCACTTATTTCTTCTTCCAAAAGAGAAATCTGTTTTTTTGCCTTGAAATAATCGTCTGCGATGTTTAACTGCAAAAGAACATTCTGTGTATCCACGGGAGAACGCCTGAAGCCTTCAATACGGTTATATTCGGCAAGTTTGGAATTAATATAGGCAGCAACTTTCTGCAGATACTCCTCACTTTCATAGCCGCTCAGCCTGAAAACTTTTCCGCCGATGATTACTTCTGTATCAGTTTTAGCCGCCATGGAAAGCACTCCTCCCAAAGAATTTTAGAATAAGCAGAACAAACATAACGCATGTTTTTAAACTTATTTCAATTATAATATTATGCCTCTCAAAATGCAAGGTTATTGATTCATCTCAAGCCCCAAATGTCGGTAAGAAAGTTCGGTTACCATACGACCTCTGGGAGTCCTGATAATAAAACCGTTTTTGATAAGATAAGGCTCATAAACTTCCTCAATGGTACCCGAATCTTCGCCTATTGTGGCGGCAAGGGTTTCAAGACCCACGGGACCGCCTTTGTATAATTCAATCATGGTTACCAAAATGTTCCTGTCCACATGATCGAGGCCCATTTTGTCCACGTCCATAAGGTCGAGGGCCGTACGAGCCACATCGCCTGTAATAACACCGTCAAAACGTACCTCTGCAAAGTCACGCACACGCTTAAGCATACGATTGGCAAGTCTCGGAGTACCGCGACTTCTTCTTGCAAGCTCGTTGGCTCCGTCGGAATCGATTTTAACGTTTAAAACCTTTGCGGAATGCCTGATAATGGTAGACAACTCTTCCACGGTATAAAACTCAAGCTTTTGAACCACACCGAATCTGTCTCTTAACGGTGCAGACAATAGGCCGGCTCTGGTAGTAGCACCAACAAGCGTAAACTTGGGAAGGTCGAGTCTGATGGATTTGGCCGAGGGACCTTTGCCAATCATAATATCCAAAGAATAATCTTCCATTGCGGGATACAAAACTTCTTCTATCTGTTTGTTAAGTCTGTGAATTTCGTCTATAAAAAGAAGGTCTCCTTCTTTGAGCCCGTTTAAAATTGCAGCCATATCGCCGGGTTTCTCGATGGCGGGACCGCTGGTAATCTTGATATTAACACCCATTTCATTGGCTATAATCTGGGCAAGGGTGGTCTTACCAAGTCCGGGAGGTCCGTACAAGAGAACATGGTCCAAGGCGTCTTTACGGTTCTTGGCAGCCTGTATATAGACCTTCATTATGTCTTTTACTTTTTCCTGACCGATATATTCCGAAAGAAAGTGGGGCCTTAAAGAGCCTTCAAGTTTAACGTCTTCTTCGGTTATATTGGTTTCTATCATTCTGGCCACGGCAAACCTCCGTTAAAACATATACTGAAGTGAAAGTTTTAAAATATCGTTGGTGTTAAGCTCTTCAAGATGTTCAATCTTAAGAACAGCGGTTTTGGCTTCTTTTCTGTCATAGCCAAGGGCAACCAAAGCTTCAATTGCGTCTTTCGCATCATCCGTAAGACCGGTTTCATTAAGAACTTTACCCTCATCCACAGGGCCGAGCAAGGGTTCTTTGCCGAGTTTGTCCTTTAAATCAACAATGATTCTTTCAGCTGTTTTTTTGCCTATTGTAGGCGCTTTGGAAAGGCTGTTTACATCGGATGTAACAATAAAATACTTGATGGTGGGAACCGGGGCAACGCTTAAAATAGCCTGCGCTCCCTTGGGACCCACACCCGAAACACCTATAAGAAGGTTAAACATATCGAGTTCGTCTCTGGATAAAAAGCCGTAAAGGCTCATTCCGTCTTCTCTGACGCTTAGGTATGTAAAAATCTTGACTTCCGCGCCGATTGAGGGAAGTTCCTCTATGGAAGCATCGGAAAGAGCCACATTATATCCTATTCCGTTTACATCCACCACAATTTTACCCGGGCGAATTTCTTCAAGCGTACCTTTTAAATATGCTATCATAGCAACTCCTTAACCTTGGAAACAATCCGTAAAATAACCCGACTTTGAAACCGGTTCACCGTTTAATCTTAAATGGCTCGTATCTCCCATATACTGGATTCTAAAGAAAGCCTCACCTTTTTTGCGCTCTTCGGCACACAAAACAGTTACCGATGTGGGAGCTACATATACCGCATGCCAAAGAACAAAGGGTGATATACCGAGAAGATGTCCGATTATCAGCAAGGAAACTCCCAGGTGACAGTAAAACACCAGTGTCTTGTCATCGGAAGTACCGTCTGACAGATATATATTGTCTTTTCTCGTAAGCCCATACTCCGACAGAAGTTTGTCAAAAGAATCATATACATGTCCGGCTTCGCTTCTGATATCATT